>DASVDQ010000015.1 GCA_036381035.1 Trueperaceae bacterium
CCGTCGCGGGCCGGTCCGCGGAGGCGACCATCGCCGGGATGGAAGGCCGCATCTCCAGGCTGGGCCTCGCGTCGCAGGTGCAGTTAGGCGTTCAGCAGCAGCTGGTGAACCAGATGTACAGGTTCGGGCCGGCGGGCGCGATAGCCGCGAACAGCCTCGGCCTCGTCGGCGGCGGCATGGCAGCCGTATCCGCCGGCACCATCGCCGCCACCGCCGGCATCGTCGCCGTCGCCGGCGCAGCCTTCACCCTCACCCGCAGGGGCATCCCGCAGGTGCAGGAGTTCCAACGCTCCCTCCGCGTCATGGTCGCCGGCGGTGAGGACCTCGACGCCGCGGGCTTGGATGAGACCCTCAGGCGCATCCAGGAGCAGGCCGGCGCCGCCGGGCGGCAGTTCAGCAGGAGCCAGATCGCCACCGCCATGAGCGAACTCGTGAAGGCCGGGCTGGATGCGCGCAGCGCGATGGACCTCCTCGTGCCCGGCATGCGGTTGGCGGCGGTGACGGGTGAGGACCTGAACACCACCACCTCGCGGCTCCTCGCGAACCTGCGGCAGTTCCGGCTCGGCACCACGGAAGCCGCGAGGGTCGCGGACGTGCTCGCCGTCGCGGACCTGAACGCGGCTGAGACCGCCGCTGAACTGTCCGAGGGCCTGCGCATCGTGGGTCCCGTCGCGCAGGCGGCGGGCGTCGCGCTTGAGGACGTGACAGGCATCCTCGTCGAGTTGAACAACGCCGGGTTGCCTGCGGCGGACATGGCCGCCACGGCGCTGCGCAGCACGCTCGCGCAGCTCCTGGCGCCATCCGGCGCGGCGCAGGCGGCGCTCGACCGGTTGGGCGTGAAGCTGAGGGACGTGAACGGTGAGGCGCGTCCCCTCCTGGACGTGCTGCGGGACCTCCGCGCCGCGATGGAGGAGAGCGGTGAGGCGGCGCAGGCGGCGGCGGAGATATTCGACACCAGGGCCATCACCGCCATCCTCAACTACAGCGAGAAGAGCGACGCGCTTGCCGCGAGCCTGAGGAACGCGAACGGCGCCGCGAAGGAGTACGCGGACACGTTCCTGGATAACAACCTCATCGCCGCGCAGAACGAATTGAACGCCGCCCTCGACGACCTCGCCGCGACGTTCACCACGGCGTTCGCTGATGACATCGCTAAGGTCGCCAACGCCATCAGTAACGTCGTCCGGTACTTGGATGAGCTCGCGAACGCGCCGAGCATCGACCTGGCCGTCAAGATAGCCATCCGGCCGATCATCGAAGGCATCGAGGAGGAGGGCCTCGCCAGGTTCCTCCTCGACTGGCTCCTTGACAGTATGCCGTTGATGCCGCCGCAGGCGAAGGAGGCGGCGCGGCGGGCTTTCGAGGAGTTGTTCGTCCCGAAGCCCCTCATGTCGGGCGGTCGGAGGACGGCCGGCACGGCCATCCCCGGCCCCGTGGGTCCCGTGATCAACTTCGGCGGCGACAACTCCATCTTCGGCCCGCCCCTCCCAGGCGAGGAGGAGGGCCTCGTGGCGGTGGGTGCCTCCTTGGATGACCTCATCGCGAAAGCCCGCCAGTTGAAGGCGGCGCTGGAGGCCGCGCGGGACCCGCGCGCGTGGATAGCCGCGAACCAAGCCGTCGAAGCGTTCCGCGCCTCCAGCGACGACGCCGCCATCGCGTGGGAGGCGGTGAACGCCACGACGCGCGAGGTCAGCGCGACGAAGCCGCCCCGCACATGGCAGGACGTGTTCACGGACCTCGCTGAATCCGGCAAGCTCGCCGAGCAGCGCGCGCTCGCGTTCGGGAACACCACCGAGGCGCAACTGGAATCCGTGCAGACCCGCGCGCGGCTCGTGGAAGCCGCCATCAAGGAACTCACGGAATCGTTCGGTTTCACGTTCGCATCCGACGAGGTGCAGTTCCTCATCGCCCGCCTCGAAGCGCTCGGGGTGGAGGAGGAACGCCTCAAGCGCCTCATCAGCCAGCCCGCCACGCGGCAGGATGTCATCGCCGGCCTGACGGCACCCGGAACCGTTCACGACGCGCTCGCCGCGCCTGGGGGTGTGCGCGTCGACCCGGACGCGGAGAAGGCCCGCCTGCAACAACTGGCGGACGCCGACGCCAGGGTCAAAGGCGAGTTGTCAAGGTCCGAGCAGGAGTACGTCCGGCAGTCCCTACGTAACCTCGGCCTCCTCGAGGCCAGCACCGTCGAGTACGTCGGGATCGCCGACCGCGCCGCCGGCGCGAACACCAAGGTCGCGCGCGCCCTCGTCGACATGGCGCCCGCAACGCAACGCGCCGCGCTGGAGCAGCAGAAGCTCCTCCCCGCACTCAGGGAACAAGAGGCGGCCCTGGTGACGCTCCTGGGCGTGTACCAGGTCGGGTCCGACAAGTGGCTGGAGGCCGCCGCGACCCTCGCGCAGGTGCGCGGGGAGATCGACGAGCTCACCGACCGCAGCGACGCCCTCCAAGCGAACCTCCGGGCGTTGGCGCAGGCGCGCGCGGACGCGTTCAACGCCCGCGCGGGCGTGCGCGCCCTGCGGCGGGACGCGAACGACATCATCGAGCAGGCCGTCAGGGACTTCACCCTCACCGGCAGCACCACCGGCATACCCGCCCTGAAGGACCTCGAGCAGCAGATCGTCGACGCCCTGAACGAGGCGGGGGATGACCCGTCCGCCGCGCCGCTCGCGGGACTATTGACGAAGGTCAGGGCGGTGCTGTCCATCATGGAAGCCGACGCGGAGGACACCGCGAACCGCATCGCCCGCACCCTCACCAGCAACGCCGGCCTGCAGGCGGCGCAGAACGCGCGGGTGGAGCAGCGCGAGTTCGCGCGCCGCATAGCCGAAGCCGTCGAGGAAGGCTCCGTGGACACCCTCAAGAGCGTCGAGGCGGACCTCGTGAGGCGCCTGCAGGAGTTGGGTGACGACCCAAGCGCCGCGCCCCTCCTCGGGCTGCTGGTGCGCGTGAGGCGGGAGATAAGCGACGCGGCGGTTCGCGCTGAACGGTTGGACGTCGCGAAAGGCAAGGTGGTGGAGTTCACGCGCGCGCAGGTCGCGCTCGGGCAAGCCACCAGGCAAGACGTCATCGCAGCCCTCCGCGACCAGATAACCACCATCGAGGAACTGCTGCCGACCGTGGAGGACGGCAGTCAGGAGCAACTCGACCTCGCCGCCGCCCTCGTCGAAGCCAGGACGGAGCTTGGCGAGATGACCGGCGCGACGGACCGCGGCCGCGTCGTCTTCAACGACTTCACCGCCGCCAGCATCGTCGCGGCGGACGGCATGCGAGGCGTCGCGAGCGGCGCGCGGGACTTGCGGGAACAGAGCGAATCCGCCGCGGAGACCGTCGACCTCCTCAGAGCGAGGCTGCAGCACGCCATCCTCGTCTACGGCGCGAACAGCGAGGAGGTCGCCCGCCTCAGCCGCGAACTGAACGAGCTCCAGCTTCGCCTCGCGCTCGAGGACCTGCGCGCCAACGGCTTCGCGGGCCTGTCGGAAGCCTCCAAGGCCGTCCTGCGCCTCAACGGCGTCATGCTCCTGGGTGAGGGAACCACCCGAGATTTCGCCACCGCCCTGCGTGACCTGGCGGGCGCGACGGGTAACGAGATCGCCGCGGGCATCGCTGACATCATCGACGGCATTCAACAGATAGCCACCGCCGCCGGCGACGCGAGCGACATCGTCGCCGGGTTGACGCTCGCGTTCAACGGCGCCACGCGCATCGGTAAAGCCGCGCAGTCGGGTGACACGTTCGGGGCGGTGAGCGGCTTCATCAGCGCCGCCGCGGAGGGCATCGGGCAGCTCAAAGACATCCCCGGACTCGGCGCGCTAGCCACCGCCGCCCTGGGTTTCGGGCAGCTCATCATCCAAGGCATCAGTGACGCCTTCACCGGCGACAGTCCCGCAGCGCGCGCCATCAGGGACAACCTCACGCCCGCCGTGGCGTCCGCGTTCGCGAACGGCATCATGGCCGCCCTCAAAGGCCAGGAGGACTGGCGGGAAGCGTTGAAGGGCAACGTCAAGGAGGCGTTCCTCGGCGCGTTGATACAGGCGTTCGTGCAAGGCGCCATCGTCGAGGCGATCCTCGCGCCGCTGATCCTGCAGTTCTCCAAGCTCATCGGCCAGAAGCGGTACGAGGAAGCCAAGCAGTTCCTCGCCGCGGAACTGCCCGCCGCCGTCGAGGAAGCCCTGCAAGCCGTTGACATCTTCGTCGGCAGCATCCCCTCCGGCCTGTTGCCCGGCTCGGGTGACGCGCGGGAACGCGGCGGTGACGGCCGGAGCGAGTTGACGCCGAGCATCCACAGCCTGCCGGTCGCGTCCGTGGTCGCGGCGCCGTCGTGGGTTCCCGAGCTCGGCGCGAACATCACGCGGTTCGGGACCGCCACGGAGACGTTCGACTCGGCCGTCACGCGCCTCGTGGAGAACCTCGTGGAGGCCGGCGTCACCGTGAACGTCAACCAGACGCGCTTCAACGGCAGCGCGGCCGCCGCGCGCGCCGCATAGGAGGGGGTTGTGGCTAACGTCGTCGTGGACCCCGGCAGCTTGTCGTTCGAGGAGGTGAGCATCCTCGACGCGGACGGGGTGACGCTCGAGTCGTTCCCGTTGATCGCGCCCGGCAGGGCCGCCGCGAAACTGAACGTTCGCGGCGCGCAGGCTCACGAGTCGGATGAGCAGACGGCGTTCGGTGACGGGCGGGAGTTGGTCGGGGAGGCCGCCCTGGACGTGCTCATCACCCCCACCAGCACGAAGACCGCGCATCAGCGGCTCGCGGACCTCCTCACCGCCCTGAAATCCGCCGCTGCGCTCGCGTACGACGGGGTGACGAGGGAGATCGCCGCGTCCACCGGCGTGACCGCGTGGCAACCCGTCGGCTTGAACGACATCCGCGCGACCATCGGGTACATCCCCACCACCCTGTACGCCGAGGATGACAACGGCGACAAGCAGATAGGGCCCATCTAGCGTGGCTTGGGAACTCAAGGTGTACACGCCGATGGGGTCGCTGGTGAAGACCGTCACGAACGAGACGAGCCCGAACCCCATAGACGGCAGCGTCAAGGTGGTGGTGGATGCGGGCGGGAGGGTGAACCAGATGGAGCTCACCGCCCGCCAGGACCTCCTGCAAGCCGCGCCTAGGAGCATCCTCCGGTACGCGGAGGACGGCCACGCTATCGGCGCGGCGTTGGTCGTCACGTGCCCACCCACCACCAGCGTCGGGGCGGGACCCGCGGAGGATGACGCGGACGCGCTGCAAGGCATCAAATGCGTCGGCCTCGAGCAGCTCCTGAGGGAGAGCATCGTCGGGCCGCGCCTGTTGAACCGCCAGTCGCTGTTCGCGCTTGGTAGTCGGGACGTCGCGGTGATCGCGTACGACCTGTGCGGCCTCTACGCCCATCCCGCGCTCGTCGTGAGCGAGGAGAACTTCCCCGGTACGGGGTACGACCTCAGCATCTTCTACAAGCCCGAAGCGACGTTACTGGACGTGCTGGAGGAGCTCGCGTCCACCGTGCCGGGCGGCGTGAACATCTGGGTGGACGCCGACCTGGCGTTGCACTTCGAGGTGAACGAGGAGGCGTCCTAGCGTGGCCACCATCGCCTACAGCGACGTGTTGGAGTGGCACCCGCTACCCATCGACTCTCAGGATGTCGTGACGAAGGTGCGGTTGCTCATCGCGGGTAATCGGGCGGGCGCGGAGCCCGTCGAGCAACGCACCAGCATCGTCAACGAGGGCACGTTCGATATCGTTCCCGAGCCGGTCGTGTACGAGTACGAGGCGCCCGAGCACGCGACGTACGGCGCGGTGAAGTCCTTCGCGTTGCCGGAAGGCGTGAACCCGTTCCTCGAACAGACGGACGACGTCATCCCCGAGCCGGAAGCGGTGAACATCAGCAACCCCGGCAGCCCGTCAGCCGTGCGGGACGGCGACCCGGACACGTACGCCGAAGGCACCGGCGCGGGGCAGATGATCCTCAGGTACATGCTCGGCGACACGAGCATCGCTCACCTCTGCGCCGGGTTCCGCCTCAGGTACGGCCTGACGGGCACGTACTCCACCGCCATCGGGCGGCAGGTGCTGATGCAGCACTGGCATTACACGCCCCCGCCGGACGGTCAACAGAGGATCCTCGCGCACCGGCGGTACGAGATGCAGTTGACGAACGAGATCGACGAGCCGACCGAGATGTACGCCATCAGCACGTGGGATGCGCGCGGCGCCGTGGAGAACAGGTCGGAGGACCTGGTGAAAGCCGCGGTGATCTGGGCGGAGGCGAACCCGACCAGCGCCGGCGGCGCGTGGCGGGTGTACGAGTTCTACCCGCTCTTCCTGAACGAGGAGTTGTTGGAGGGCATCGCCAAGGCGCAGATTCGCCTCCCGGCCGCCACGCCACGCCGGGTCGTCGTGAACGGCATCCTCGACCCGACAGACCGGGAGCACACGATCACGGGTTGGCCGGGAGGTGACTTCACCGGCGCGGTCGCCAGGTTGACGTATGAGGACGGCGCGACGGTGGTGGATTTCGAGGAGCCCGGCGC
>DASVDQ010000016.1 GCA_036381035.1 Trueperaceae bacterium
CGCCAACGGCAACGTCGTCTGCATGGTCGAGGGTGGCCCACTACGGCGCGAGGTCACCATCGCGAACGCTCGCCTCATCGCCGCCGCGCCGCGCCTCGCCGAAGCGCTAGAGCGAGTCAAGGAGTGGAACGCCGAGATGCACCGCGTGAACGACCCCTCGCTCATCCCATGCTTCACCAGCGACCTCTACAACGACTGGCGCGAGCTGATGATTGAAGTCCGCGCCGCGCTGCGGGAAGCGGGCCTGTCGTGACTCGCGAGCTGCTCGAGAAATGGGCCGCGCTGGAACCCGATTGGTGCCGTGTAGACGACGAACGCGCAAGCGTCATGGCCGACGTAGGCACCCCCCTAGAGCGCCCGCGATTCACCGCGCAGTACCACCGCCTCGGCCAGTACGAGCCGGACATCCTCGCCGCCGTGATCGAGGCCGTAGAGGCCCGCGGTTGGGATTGGATGCTCTGGGGCGACGGGAAGGGCACCCGCGAGGGATGCGTGCGCGTCCCGAGCACAGACCTGAAGCGGCTGGACACCCCGTACGGACCCGGCCTAGTTCAGGTGTCGCCCGCTGAGGCGCTGCTGGCCGCTTACCTGGCCGCGTTGGAAGCGGAGGGCGCGTCGTGACTCGTGACGAGGTAGCCAGGGAATGCGAACGGCGAGGCTGGTGGTTGTGCACGATAGGCGATCGCCACTTCGTCGTCGCGGAGCGCGGCAATGGTGAGACGATAGGTGAAGCCGCGAGCGCGGAGGCGGCGTTCCTCGACGCGTGCCGCAACGAGGGAATCACACCCTACTGAGTGAAAATACTCGACGCTTTGAGTAGATTGTGGGCCGGGTTTCTCCCCGGCCCTTACGCTTGCCGGCGTTCCGCATGGGAGCGGAACGTGGCCTTGCTATGGGCAGCGTTCAATAACAGGCGCGTTGGACGATAACGGCCTAATGGTTATCATCCAACTATCCTGTTATGAATCTCGGCGGATCGCGTCACGGTCCGTTCCGGGACGGTCACCATGAAAAAGCAACACCGGCCTTCGGATTTTCATGGTCAGGACGGTTCGGGTCTCTCGACTAGGACGTAGCCTGGGTAGCGTCGCGCCATGCCGTGCGGGGTGATCCTCACGACCATCTCGGGCCTGAGCGCGCCCTGCTTGAGCGCCGCCCTCACCATCGCGTGCGCCTTCTGATACCCGACACCCAACGCTTCCCGCAGTTCGCCGGTCGTGATGCTATTCGGCGTCTCCTCCGGCCGCCTCTGAGCCGACAGGATGGCTTGCGCGAGCTCGTCAGGGGTGAACGTGATGTTCATGCGTCCCTCCACTTCCCTAGGGGCCAGTCGTGGAACAGTTTCCATTCGCGTTCGATGCGCCCGTCCTCCACGAGCACCTGCATGCCGCCGATGGGTAGGGGCGCGCCGCCAAGCCGGTGACCATAGGCGTCCGTGAGCTTCCAGGACGGGAGGATGACGGCCCTGGCCGGGTGGTTATCGAAACTGTCGCTTGGCCGGTGCGTGTGGCCCCTCACCACGAGGTCCGGCGGGAGTTGCCCGCCGCGGACGTACACGTCGGTGACCATCGCCGCGAGCCGGTTGGCGTCCGCGCCGCGCGTCCACGGCCGCATGTAGCTGGTGCCGGGGTGGTGCGCCGCGTCCACGCGCAGGCCCGCGATGACGCCGCGGAATATCCAACGGGAGAAGCGCCCTTCTTCGTCTGGCACGGCGTCGATGGCGCTAGCTATTCCCTCATCCAATGAGCCGGACAAGCCGACGTGCGCCTCCGTGCCGCGCGTGACGTAGATGCGGTCGCTGACGCTCACGACGGGCTGTAGGACCTCGAGGGCCATGCCCACCACGTCCGCCGGGTTGACGCTCACATATTGAGCGCTAGGGTGCTTGTTGATATCCGCAAGCTCACCCGTGAGGACCGTGACGACCTCGACACCCTCAGCGGCCTTCACGCTAGCCGCGTGAGCCCAGAACTCGGCCCACTTGGCGTTGATCCACCGCTGCACCTTCGACGGCCGGTAAGTGCCGCCGTCGTCAAGCTGGAACGGCCCAGGCGGCGACAGGCTTAGCGTGCCGTTGACGTGCAGGTCCCCGGCGAACACGATGAGGGCGCGACTCATGCCTTGAGGGTCACCGCGTCCTCGTCGAACGCGTCGAGCAGCGCGTCCCACGGGATGAGGCGGTCACCGCGGCTGATGCCTTGCGCGTCCGCCTCGAGGACGGTGCCGTCCTGGAAGACGAACTGCACTACCTCGGTGCCGTCCGGCAGGGCGTCAACGTCGTATCGATCGAGCTTCATCGGAACACGCCGAGCTTGTCCAGGAGTTGGAGGAGGAGGAGGGCGGCGGTGACCAGCCACCAGCCGCCCCGGAGTTGCAGCACCAGCCGCTCGATGTTCTCCACCCTCTCCTCTAGGCTCTTCTTGCCCGTTTTCGGGTCGGCGTACAAGTCGCTCTCGATGCGGGTGACGCGCGTGGTGAGGCCGTCCTTGGCGTTGCCGAACACGGCGTGGTCAAGGTCCTCGAGGAGTCGCGCGTGCGCCTCTACCGGCATGATGGTCTCGGCGCGATGAGGCGCTTCACTGTCGCGCGTGGTGGTAGGGTGGTGAACTCTGTCCTGTTCAAGGTGGGCCTCCCACTTTGGGCGGCCCCGCCCCCCTAAGAGGCTCGCTCCCGAAGGGGGGCGGGGCTTTTCGACGCGTTCACGGCGCGCGGGGCCGTGCTATGATGCTGGTACCGGGCCCGGGCTTAGTCCCGGGTCTTGGCCATTCAGGCTGGCGGCCTGATGTGGCCGATGACGCTAGCGAACAGGGCACCCAAAGCGAACGCGATCACGAGCGCCGCGATGGCGTGCTCACCGACGAACCTCTTCACCTGTTCCATTCCCCTTGTCTCCTCTCTGACCCCACACGCGTGTGATGTCACACGCGTGTGTCATGGGATTCTGTGGCTGAACCCGACCCGGAGCCAGTCGCCCCTCCCCAGGGGCAGGCCGGGCACCGTCCCGGCCGGCATCGCCACCTCCACCCAAACGCTCGACGCCTCGCCGTAGTACGCGAGTGACAGCATGGGCGCGAGGTGCGGGTCGGGTTCACCGGACAAGCTCACCCCGGCGTCGAGGGCGACGGCGAGCTCGACCGGCCCGACCGTCGCCAGTAGCCTCTCGGCCCAGCACCCGAGCGTCCACGAGGGCGCGGCGAGGGTGCAGGTGACGGTCACGCCACTCAGGACCGAGCCGGGGACTTCTACGGGCTCGTTATCGGGTGAGGTTTGCGCGGCCGCGACCCCTAGTAGCATCATCGCGGCTAGTGTGGTTAGGAGCCGGCGCATCTAGCCCGGCGCCGGGGAGTTTCCCGAACCACCCCCGACCTTCTTGCCGAACAGGTCAGCGAACGTCGCGTACAGCGTGGCTTGGATGCCGAACACCACCCAGTCCAGCGCGCCGCCCGCGATTATCTCGCCGAGGCCGAACGCGATGCCTAGCGCCACGCCGACGCCGCCCGCGAACAGGTGGACTTGCACGCCGTCGAGGGCGGTGAAGACCTTCTTGCGTAGGAGCTCGACGCTGCCCCACACGAAGAGCGTGGCGACGCCGAGCTCTCCCCATTGGCTTGCGTCGGCTTCGATGCCGAGGACCTGCGCGAGCAGGCCGATGAGTAGGAGTACGACTCTCTGCATGCTTCCTCCCTGACGGGGACGCCCCAGCGCCTGGGCTGGGGCGGAATGTGGTGCGGGTGGGCTGGTGCGCCGTGACCCTGGCGCGGGGAGATCTCGATCACCTCCGTGGCGAGAGGACGTATGGCGGGGCGCCTGGTGGAGCGTGCGGCGCCCCGACCACTCGAAGCGAAGCCCACTCTCGGTCTCGTGACCACAGAGTGATGC
>DASVDQ010000017.1 GCA_036381035.1 Trueperaceae bacterium
TCGCGCTCCGCGGTCAGCTCGTGCAGGTTAAGGGCGCCGTCGACCTTGGGCGCCATCACCTTGTGAAGCGCCTCGGCATCCAGGGAGCCGATCGTGCCGTCGGCCAGCACCCCGGCGGCGTGCACCACGCCGATCAGCGGATGGTCCTCTTCGATCTCAGCGAGAACGGCCTCGAGCTGGGCGCGGTCGGCCACGTCGCAGGCGATGACCTGCGCTTCGCAGCCCAACTTGCCGAGCTCGGCCACCAGTTCCGCCGCGCCCTCGGCCTCGGGGCCGCGGCGCGAGGTCAAAAGCAGATGCTCTACGCCGTGCTCGGCGGCGAGATGGCGGGCGACGACGGCGCCGAGGCCGCCGGTGGCGCCGGTGATCAGCACCGTGCCCTGCGGATCGAGCTCGAGGGCGCCGCGCTCTTCATCGACGGCGGCCCGTGAAAGCCGCGGCGCGTAGAGGGCGCCCTCGCGAAGGGCGAGCTCGGGCTCCTCGCTTGAGAGTGCGGCCATGAGGCCTTCGATCTCGCCCTCGGGGTCGAGGTCGACCAGCCCGAAGCGCAGCGGATGCTCAGAGGCGGCGCTGCGCAGGAGGCCGGGCAGCGCGGCCTGGGCGAGGTTGGGCGCCTCGCCCTCGCCGATCGCCAGGGCGCCCTCGGTGAGGAGCACCAGCTGGGAGTCTGAGAGCTCTTCGCTCTCAAGCCATTCCTGCAGCAGCTCCAGCGCCCACTCGGCGATCGCGTGGGTATCGGAGGCGAGATCGCCCTTTGCGGTGGGGACGGCGGCGAGGACGAGCTCGGGTGCTTCTGCCCCCGCGGCGATCGCCTCCTGAAGCGATGCGAGGTCGGGGTGGCGATCGAGCTCGATCTCTGTGTTCTCAAGGCTCCCCGCCTCGCCCAGCAGCGTCAGCGGCCCTGCGCTGGGGTCTGATCCGTTTGCGGCTTCCTCAGACTGGGCGAGCTGGGTCCAGCTCAGCTCATAAAGAGGCTGGCTCTTGGTGGTGGCGAGGTTGAGCTGGGAGGGATCGAGCGCCCGTGCCTGCAGGCGATCGATGCTGAGCGCGGGCAGGCCGGCGTCATCGGTGGCGATCAGCTTGACCACGCGGTCTTGGTCTTCCTGGGTGATCTGCACCCGGACGCGAAGCGCCGCGGCGCCTGGGGAGTGCAGCCTGACCCCGGCAAAGGAGAAGGGGACCGCCGGGGCATCGGCGCCGCCCTGATCCAGGGCGGCCAAAAGCACGGTGTGAAGCGCCGCGTCGGTGAGCGCGGGGTGCGCGCAATAGCCGGCGGCATCGGATTGCTGGGCTTCTTGGAGGGAGATCTCCGCCAGCCAGGCATCCCCGTCGCGCCAGGCTGCCTTAAGCCCCTGGAAGGCGGGGCCGTAGCGATAGCCGGCCTCGGTGAGCGCCTCATAGAAATCCTCGACGTCTATCTCCTCGGCATCGGCCGGTGGCCAGGCCCCGAGGCTCGGTGCTTGGGAAGGCTCGGCCTCTGGGGCGCCGAGCAGCCCGGTCGCGTGCAGCGTCCACCCGGCCTCCTCATCGCCATCCTCATCCTCTGCGCCCCGGGCGGAGTAGATATTGATCGGCCGCCGGCCCTCCTCGTCGGGCTCAGCGACGCTGACCTGCACGTCTACGCCGGCGCTTGCCTCCAACAGAAGCGGAGCGATCAGGGTCAGGTCCTCAAGGCCGCCGGCACCGACGCGCTCGGCGGCCGCCAGGGCCAGCTCCACGAACCCCGTCCCCGGCAAGAGGACCATCTCCCCGACCGCGTGATCGGCGAGCCAGGGCTGGGAGGAGAGCGAGAGGCGCCCGGTCAAAAGCCAACCCTCGGCACCCGCCAGGCGCACCGCGGCACCAAGCAGCGGGTGCTCGCCCGCCAGCTGGCCGACCGCCGCGGGATCGGACTGCGCATTGGCCTCAAGCCAATATCGCCGCCGCTGGAAGGCATAGGTCGGCAGCGCCACGCGCTCGGTGCCCCTTGCATCAAAGAGGGCATCCCAGCTGACCGCCACGCCGGCGCAGTGGGCGGCGCCGAGGAAACCAAGCAGCGCCTCGCGCTCACCGTGCTTGGGACCGCGCAGGGCGCTGGCGAAGAGCGCCTCGGTGTCCTCGAGCGCCGGTGAGGAGGCGGCCAAGGCCGCCAAGGCCGTGCTCGGGCCGACCTCCAAAAAGCGGGTGACCCCGGCCTCGGCGAGCAGCGCCACCCCGTCGGCGAAGCGCACCGCCTGGCGCACGTGGGCGACCCAGTATTGGGGTGAGCATGCCTCCTCCGCGCTCAGCTGCTTACCCGTCACATTGGAGATCACCGGGATCTGGGGGGCTGAGAGATGCACTGCCTCGGCTACCGCCTCAAGCTCAGCGAGCATCGGCTCCATCAGGTGGGAGTGGAAGGCGTGGCTGACCGAAAGGCGACTCGTGCGTCGCCCGCGCTGCGCCCAAAGCGCCTCGATCTCTTCGATCGCTGCCTGCTCGCCGGAGACGGTCACCGCCAGGGGCCCGTTTACCGCCGCCACGCAGGCACGGCCCTCGAACTCCGCAAGGCTCTCTGTGACCTCCTCCTCGGAGGCCTCGATCGCCGCCATCGCGCCGCCGGTGGGCAGCTCCCCCATCAAGCGCGCCCGCTCGGCGACCAAACGGGCACCGTCGGCCAATGAGAAGACCCCCGCCACGTGGGCGGCCACGAACTCCCCCACCGAGTGGCCGATCAGGAAGTCGGGCTTTATGCCAAAGCTCTCCAACAGCCGGTAAAGGGCGACCTCAAGCGCGAAGAGGGCGACCTGGGTAAAGCGGGTATCGGAGAGCAGGGCCGCCTCTTCGGAGTCGGGCCCCGCGAACATCACCTCCAACAAGGAGCGCCCGAGCAGTGGGTCCAGCTCGGCGCAGACCTGATCCAGCGCCTTTGCGAAGGTCGGGAACTCTTCATATAGGCGAGCGCCCATGCCCGCCCACTGGGAGCCCTGGCCGGAGAAGAGGAAGGC
>DASVDQ010000018.1 GCA_036381035.1 Trueperaceae bacterium
AAGGGCGCCAGCGACGACGAGCTGCAGCTGTTCATCGCGCAGTGCAACCGGACGGGCCTGGATCCGTTCGCGCGGCAGATCTACGCGATCAAGCGTTGGGACAGCCAGGAGAAGCGGGAGGTCATGGGCGTTCAGATCAGCATCGACGGCGCGCGCCTCATCGCGCAGCGCAGCGGTGACTACGCCGGCCAGCTCGGGCCGCTGTGGTGCGGCCGGGACGGCCAGTGGCGGGACGTGTGGCTCGAGTCGGAGCCGCCGGCCGCGGCGAAGGTCGGCGTCCTGCGGCGAGGCTTCCAGGAGCCGCTGTGGGCGGTGGCGCGCTTCGACGCGTACGCCTCGCGGAAGAAGGACGGGAGCCTCACACACATGTGGGCGCAGATGCCCGACGTGATGATCGCCAAGTGCGCCGAGAGCCTGGCGCTGCGCCGGGCCTTCCCGCAGGAACTGTCGGGCCTGTACACGACGGACGAGATGGCGCAGGCGGAGCAGCCGGCGCCGGCCGCCGTCGCCAGGGACGTGCCGCGCCTGTCGGCGGCGAAGGCGGCCAGCCTGTCGGAGAAGCTCGCCGCGGCGGGCGTGGAGGACCCGCTGGCGTTCGCGGGCGAAGTGACCGGCAGGCGCATCACGGACCTCCAGGAACTGAATACGGCCGAGGCGAAGCGAGTGTGGGAAGAGGGGCAAGCGCAGCGCTCCACCGAGGAAGACGTGGTCGACGTGGAGTCGAAGCCGGCCGACGATGAGGACCAACCGGCCGCGCCTCTCGCGCTGGGCCAGCAGAGCGGCCAGTCGACGGGGCCCGCCACGGCCACGCAGCGCAAGGCGATCGCCGCCGCCCTGAAGCCTCACAAGCTCACGCCCGAGGAGGCGCAAAGCGTGGTGGAGGCCGCCGTGGGCCGGAGCCTGCCGGACGGCAGCGCGTCCCTGACGGTGGAGGAGGGTGAGCGCCTGTCTCGCATGACGTCGGAGGATTGGGCGCCGCTGGTGGTGGACTTCAAGATTCCCGGCGAGGAGGCGGCCTGATGGCCGGCACCGCTCATTGCACGTGGCGGGAGGACGCGGACGGCGTGTGGTGGGCCTGCGAAGAGAACGCCTGGAGCTTCGACGTCGGCGGGAAGCCGTACGAGCACGGCATGAAGTTCTGCCCGTTCTGCGGCAAGCCGCTCGCGCAGCAGCCGTACGTCGAGCCCGAGTGGGAAGAGGAAGCCGGGGTGGAACAGTGACCGCCCTACCCGCCCTGCAGCTCGACGTCCTCAAAGCCCGCAGCCCGTGGAGAGCGTGATGGGCGTCTACGATAGCGTCCTGGTCCCCTGCCCGCGCTGCGGCACGAGAGTCGAAGCGCAGAGCAAGGGGAGCGACTGGCCCGTCCTCAGTTGTTACCGCCTCGAGAGCGCCCCGCTCGATGTTCTGAGCGACGTGAACCGGCACGCGCCGTTCACCTGCCCCAAGTGCGGGGCGAGCTTCGACGTTGAACTCAACGTGACGGTCCGCGTTAGGGACCTGGGGAGGGCGTGATGCCCGCCTGGGCGTGGGCGCTCCTCTTCTACGTCGCCTGCATCGCCGGGTTCCTCGCCCTCATGTGGCGCGGACGCAAAAGCGACGAACAGGTAGCCCGCGAAGTCGAAGCCGACTACCGCGAGATGCACGGACTCCCACCGCTCGCACCCGAGGAATGGGAAGCCGCATGAGGCTCACCCTCGACCCCGTCCTCTACCGCCGCCTGCAGGAGCGCAACGACCGCCTCGAACGGCAAGCGCGCATCCTCGGCGCCGCCTTCCACCGGTTCGCCGAAGAACTCGCAGGCCTCGGCCGCGACCTCGCCCAGCTCGAGAACCCGATCGGGCAACCGACGCCCGACGCCACACCCCCACCGCCTCAGCCCCGCGCCCGCGCGGCGGTCGAGACCCGAACCTGCACCGTCTGCGGCGCGGAGTTCACCCGCAACGCCGGCGAGCGCCTCAACAACTTCCGCCGGCGCAGGACGTGCGGCCGCAGCGAGTGCATGCGCG
The DNA here is from genome assembly GCA_036381035.1 of Trueperaceae bacterium. NCBI lineage: Bacteria > Thermotogati > Deinococcota > Deinococci > Trueperales > Trueperaceae > Trueperaceae bacterium. The sequence goes on from DASVDQ010000018.1 coordinate 2,007, forward strand.
AGGCGATCTCCCGCAACCGCGCGGGCAAGTCCGTCACGCGACGGCCAGCCCCCGAGCCCGCCGAGGAGCCAGCGGAGCCCGAAGCCCCGGCGGCGCAGCTCGAGGAACCCGAGCCGACCGTGGGGCCCGACCCGACCCCGGCAGAGTCGGAGCCCCAACCGGCGCCCCAGGCCGAGGCCGCCCCACACCGCTTCACCTGGGAGCCCCCAGCCAGGCACGAACCCATCCGTCTCGCAGCCATAGGCGACGAGTGCCCCCGCCACCCCGGCGAGGTCATCGGCACCTTCGGCTGCCCCGCATGCAACGCCGGCAAGCGCTGGCTGGAACGCTCCAAGGTCGCTCAGGTCGGGGTCGGGAGCCGGCCGTGAAGCGAGACCTGACCCCCGCCATGCGCCGCCAGCTCGCCGTGATCCGGTCCGGCCGCGGCACGGTCAATCTCGCCACCGTCCGCGCCCTCATCAGCCGCGGCCTCGCCAGGGAACGCTTCGGCGGCGAGCTCGCCAGCCACAGCCGGCTCGCCAGCGGGTACGCCCTCACCGCCGCGGGCGCCGCACTGGCGCGCGAGCTCGACCCCGAGGAGGCGCCGTGACCGCCAGCGACCACCGCAAGGCCATGAAGCGCACCCTCGAGTCCTTCGCGCCCCGGCACCGCGCCTGGCAGGCGTTCGACGCCTGGTGTGAGGCCGCAGCGCTCGCGATCGCGAACAGCGTCACGCCCCACCAGGCCCCCAGCTGGCGCGAGCGGGAGGACCGCTTCGAGCGCATCCTCGACGGGTTCGGCCCGGGCGCCAAGGAGGCGTTCGCCGAGATCCTCGCGCACCTCGTCGAAGCCCTTGCCCTTGAGCCCGCCGACCAACTCGGCCTGCTCGCCGCCGATCTCGAGGCCCTCGACCGCGGCGCGGGCCAGTTCTTCACACCCTACGAGCTCTCCCGTCTCATCGCCGACCTCACCCTCAGCGACGGCCAGCTCGAGGCCACCATCCGCGAGCGCGGGTTCGTAACGGTCCACGAGCCCGCCGCAGGCGCCGGCGGCATGATCATCGCCCTCGCAGCCGCCATGCGCGAACGCGGCCTCAACCCCCAGACGCAGATGCACGCCACCTGCTGGGACGTTGAGAGCGCGGCCGCGCACATGTGCTATGTGCAGCTTTCCCTCCTCAACATCCCCGCCGTGGTCGTCCTCGGCGACACCCTCATCCTCGAGGCGCACCAGGTCCTCGAGACGCCAGCTCACGTCCTGGGCCTCTGGCGGTACCGGCTCCAGAGAGCGGACGAGGGGGCCGCGCGGGAGCCGGTGACGATTCCGAGGCTCCTGGGGCCGCTCGCCGAGCAGCCGCCGCTCTTCCAGGAGACCGCATGACCCTCATCTGGACCCGCGCCGGTGACGCGCTCCCACCCGAAGGCGAGCCCGTCCTCGTCTACCTTCCCGACTTCTCCACCGCCAGGCCCTCACTCGCCTACCTCGAGAAGGGCCAGCCCAGCCGTTCGGGGCGGTTCTACACGACCGACACCTGGGTCGGCACGTCCCTACGCAGCGGCCAGTTCGTCACGACCGTCGAGCCAGACCAACTCTGGACCCGCATCCCCACTCCAGAAGGCTCGGAGGCCTGGCCACGGCATGAGCCGCGCCATGAACTCGACACAGGAGGTGACTGACCGTGGCCCGCGGCCGGTTCATCAGCAACAGCATCAGCACGAGCAAGAAGTTCGCGCGCCTCCAGAGCAATGACCACAGGCTCGCGTACCTCATGCTGGTCCCCCACGTCGATGCAGAAGGACGGCACGACGCCGACACCCGCATACTCGCCGGCCAGGTCTACACGCTCCTCGACCTCACCCACGACCAGATCGAGGCTGCACTGCAGGACATGCACAGGGTCGGCCTCATCCGCCTCTACCAGGTCGACGGCGAAACCTACCTCGAGGTCACGAACTTCCACGAGCACAACAAGGTCAGGCGTAGGGACGACGGCACACCCAGCCACGAAGCGCCGAGCATCATCCCGCCACCCCCAGCCGGCACGCAGAGCGACTCCGCGCATATGGCTGGAGCCACTACAGAGGAGCTACGTAGCGACTCCGTAGCGGCTACCGCAGAAGATAAAGTTCAAGTTCAAGTTCAAGTTCAAGAAGAAGTTCAAGAGCAAGAGCCGCGCGCGCACGCGCGCGCGGTAGGCGAGACCAAGACCCCGTCGAAGAACGGCAAGCCCAAGAAGGGCAGAACGCCGACCTTCGACCCCTCGACCGTCGAGCTGCCGGAGTTCGTCAGCCCCGACGTCTGGGCGGACTTCTGCGAGCACCGCAAAGCCATGCGCCGCCCACTCACCCCACCAGCCGTCGAGGGCATCCTCAAGGACCTCGCCAAGACACCCCTCGACGCCGACGCGATGCTCCGCCAGACCATCACGCGCGGCTGGACGGGAGTCTTCCCGCTCGACAAGGACCGCGACAAGCGGCGCGGCGGAGGCGGCAACGGTGGCGGCGGTAGCAGCGCCTTGGATCAGTACCGGGAGAAGGGCCTGTGACCGACCAGCGCGACCCGCTCACGGCCGCCGTCGACTTCCTCCGCCTGCCGAAGGGACACGACGCCCGCCGCGGCCCCGACTTGCCCCCGGAAGAGTGCGAGGTCCTCGACCAGACCCTCGCCGAGTACGCGGGCCACCTCGCCTGGATCGGCATCGCCTGGCGCCCCAAGGACCGCTCTCACCCGTACTACGCCGGCCTCCGCGAGCTGCAGGACGAATGGGCAGCCGAGCAACGCGAGCGCCTCACCCAGACGTTCACCGAGCGCCTGCCCGCCAGGTACCGCCGCTACACCTTCGACACCCTCCGCCGCCACCCCGGCAACGCCGCCGCCATCGACGCCGCCAAGGCCCTCCAACCCGGCCAGAACCTCTACCTCTGGGGCCCCGCCGGCAACGGCAAGACCCACCTCGCCGTCGCCACCGGCCGGCGCCTCGCCGAAGCCGGGCACCGCGTCGCGTTCTACGGCGTCGTCGCCCTCTTCGCCCAGATCCGCGCGTCCTTCGCGCCTGACGGTGCCCCACGCCCCGACCTCGCGTTCCCCGACGTGCTCATCCTCGACGACCTCGGCAAGGTGAAACCGACCGAGTTCGTGTACCAGGAGTTCTACGCCGCCCTCGAGGCCAGGTGGGCGAACGAGAAGAGCACGGTCTTCACCGCGAATCACCGCCCGTCCGCCGCCGCCGAGCACCTGAGCCCCGACAGCGAGAGCGCCGCGGCCATCCTCAGCCGCATGGCGTCCGGCGTCGTGGTCGAGGTCAGGGGCAGGGACGAGAGGCTGCCGCGGTGACCCTCGAGCT
>DASVDQ010000019.1 GCA_036381035.1 Trueperaceae bacterium
ACGACGGCCACGGCGAACGCCTCGTCGTCGAAGTGCCTGTAGGCGTGGACGAGGTTGCGCAGGCGGTAGCGGCGCACCAGGCCCGCCAGCAGCGTCGGCGAGTCCATGGGGTTCAGCTTGCGGCCCGGCTCGGTGACCACGGCCCGCCCGACGCCGTCGACGAGGCCCAGCTCGCGCAGGGCCGCCGTCAGCCGCGACAGCTTCGGCTCGGGGATGCCGTGCTGCAGCCCGCGGCGGAACGCCACCAGGCCCCGCCTCAGCTCGTGCACGGTGGGGTAGGACAGGGCCTCGTCCTCCACGCGGGCCAGGTCCTCCTCGGTGAGGTCGAGCGTGAACGGCTCGCCGGCGGCGACGAGCCGCTCGAGCTCGGCGACGGGGTCGTCGAGGGGACCAGCCACCAGCCGTCCGCGGGGGACGCCGCGCGGTGCCGTGGGCACGCCGGGGCGAGGCGCGCGCGCCACGAGCAGCGCCGCCCCCTGGCTCGCCTCGTCGCGCGCCTCCGGCGCCAGCCCGAGGGGCCCGTTGGGCCTGACGGCCTCGGCCAGGAGCTCGAGGCTGCGCGTGTCGCGCCACTCGCTCTCGCGGATCGTGGCGGCCACGTGGACCTCGCCGCCGAGGGGCAGACGCCCGGCCAGGCCGCCGAGGCGCCACGCCACGCCCTTGACCCCGCCCACGCGGAGCTGCAGCGTCGTGCCCGTGGCACCCACGGCGCGGGCCTGCTCGAGCCGCCCGGCGACGGCGAACAGCGGCGAGGCGTGCCCCTCGCCGAACGGCTCGAGGTCGCGTATCGCCCGGTAGAGCCCGTCGTCGACCTCCGAGGGCGCGATGACGGCGTCGGCGACGACGGTGCGGACGTCCGGCTCGAAGGCGCCCACGTACTCGAGCACGGTGTCCCTGAAGCCGGGGAAGCGGCTCATGTCGAGCGCGAAGCCGGCCGCCTGGCGGTGGCCGCCGAAGCGCGTGAGGTGCTCGGCGGCCGCCCTGAGCGCCTCGACGGCGGAGACGCCCGGGGTGGAGCGCACGCTGCCCTTGCCGGAGGCGGCGATGAAGACGGGCTTGTAGTGGTGCTCGAGGAGCTTGCTGGCGACGATGCCCATCACGCCAGGGTGCCAGGCGGGGTCCTCGAGGACCAGCGCCGGCGCGCCCGGGTCGACCTTCGCCTCGGCGGCCGCGAGCATCTCGTCCTGGATGCGGCGTCGGTCGGCGTTGCGGGCGTCCAGGTAGGCGGCGAGCTCGCTGGCCCGGCGCTCCGAGGCCGTGGTGAGGAGCTCGAGCCCCTTGTCGGCCTCGCCGAGGCGGCCCGCGGCGTTCAGCCGGGGCGCGAGGACGAACGCGACCTCGCGCGCCGTGACCTCGCCGCGCAGCTTCGACTGACGGACCATCGCGCGCACGCCCGGCCAGCGCGAGTCGGCGAGGCGCGGCAGGCCCTCCTTGATGAGGGCGCGGTTCTCGCCGAGGAGCGGCGCGACGTCGGCGATGGTGCCGATGGTGGCCAGGTCGGCGTAGTCGAGGGGCGCCTCCAGGCCGAGGCGCTCGCGCAGCGCCCACAGCAGGTGGAACGCCACGCCGGAGCCCGTGAGCTCGGGCAGCCCGGCGCGGGCCAGGGGCGAGAGCCTGGGGTGCACGACGAGGCAGTCCGGTAGCTCCTCGCCCGGCGTGTGGTGGTCGGTGACGATGACCTCCACGCCGCGGGAGCGCAGCGCCGCGATCTCGGCGAGGTTCGTCACGCCGCAGTCGACGGTGAGGAGCAGGTCGGCGCGCGACGCCAGCTCGTCGACGCGGCCCGGGTGTATGCCGTAACCGTCGGTGAGGCGGTTCGGCACGTGGGCCGACACGTTCCCGCCCAGCTCGCGCAGGCCCAGCAGCAGGAGCGCGGAGCCGGTGATGCCGTCGGCGTCGTAGTCGCCGTGGATCAGCACGCGCCGGCCGCTCGCGATGGCCGCGGCCAGCCGCTCAGCCGCTTGGTCGAGCCCCGGGTTCGGGCTGCGCCGCAGGGGCGGGTTGAGGTGGTCGGGGGCGTCGTCGCGGAGGCCCCGCGCCCAGAGGATCGCCGCGATCGCGGGCGGCACGCCCAGCGCGCGGCTCAGCGCGGCGACCTCGCGCGGGGGCGCCGGCGGACGGACGGTCCAACGCGGCTCCGCTGTCGGGAGCGGCGCCGCAGGCATCAGGCGGCTTCGTCCGGGTCGTCGAGCGCGGGGTCGCGCGGCCGGTCGGGGATGACCGGGTACTCCGTCTGCGTGAGGTAGGGGCTCACCGGCACGGCCTCCGGCGCGGCGCGGGCGCGCTCCTGCGCGAGCTCGGCCCGCAGGCGCGCCGCCTCGCGGGCGCGACGCCACAGAGCGATGCGCGTGGGCACCCAGCCCACGAGCCAGCCGATGAGCAGTGCGGCCACGACGACGAGCCCCACGGGCAGCTGGGGCACGAGGCCCCGGAGCAGGGGGAGCTCGACGTAGTCGGGGTTGGCGGAGTGGAAGAGCCACAGGTAGACGGCCGCCAGGACGATCAGCAGCAGTTGGACGATGCGTGCGGCTTTCACTGGGACCTCCGCGGAAACTCTACCCCAGCCCCGGCCGACACGCGCGGGCGACGCTTCCCCGGGGCGGGGGCCGGAGGCGGCGCCGAGAGGGTGCGCTCCGGCGCGTCGGTCCGCAGCGAGCGCCGACCGAGCGCGCGCCGTTGGTCAGTTCTGTTCGCCGCGTCCGCAGCCGCGGCGCGAGGGGCGGATATGCTTCCCTGCTGTGAGCGCGCAGACCGTGCCCACCACCTCCACGGGGACCGGTCCCGCCGTCGTGCCGCCCAAGGTGCTGGTCGGCATGTCGGGCGGCGTGGACTCGTCCGTCGCGGCGGCGCTGCTGGCCGAGCGCGGCTACGAGGTCGTGGGCAGCATGCTGCGCTTCTGGCCGGACGACAGGCCCGAGGGCGCGTTCGACATCTGCTGCAGCCCGGACGCCGCCTACGACGCGCGCCGCGTGGCCGACGAACTGGACGTACCGTTCTACCTACTCGACTTCCGCGACAGGTTCCAGCAGGTCGTCGTCGACCCCTTCGTGCCCGGCTACCAGGCCGGTACGACGCCGAACCCGTGCGTGTGGTGCAACCGCGAGATCAAGTTCGGCGCCTTCGTCAAGCGTGCGCAGGCGCTCGGCTGCGAGTTCATGGCGACGGGCCACTACGTCAGGCGCGTCGCCGGGCCGCGCGGCCCCGAGCTGCACAGGGGCGTGGACGACGACAAGGACCAGACCTACTTCCTGTGGGCGCTGCCCCGCGAGGTGCTGCCGTACCTGCTCTTCCCGCTGGGCGACATGACGAAGGCCGAGGTCAGGCGCATCGCCGCCGAGAAGGACCTGCTCACCGCCCACAAGCCCAGCTCCTCCGGCCTCTGCTTCGTGCCGACCACGGTGAGGGACTACCTCGCCGCGGCCCTCGAGCCCCGGCCGGGCGACGTCCTCGACGCCGCCGACGGCTTTCGCGTCGCCGGCCGCCACGACGGCTTCGCGCGCTTCACGATCGGCCAGCGCAAGGGCCTAGGGCTGTTCCACTCGCACCTCGAGCGCTACGTGATCGAGCTGCGGCCCGAGACGAACGAGGTCGTCGTGGGCACGAAGGAGATGTGCCACTGGCCCCGCCTCGTGGCCGACAGACGCAACTTCCTGTGCGACGAGGGCGAGCTGCCGACGCGGGTGATGGCCCAGGTGCGCTACCGCCAGGCGCCGGAGCCGGCGACGCTGCGGCTCCTCGACGGGGACCGCTTCGAGCTCGTCTTCGACGAGCCGCAGTTCGCGGTCGCGCTCGGTCAGTCGGCCGTCGTCTACGACGGGGACAGGCTGCTGGGCGGCGGGGTCATCGCCGAGCGCTACCGCTGAGCCTCGGGGTCACCGGCCAGCGCTGCCGCGGAGCCGGCGCATGACCTACGCGGGGGCGCTCCCGCCGCGAGGGCGTATGCTCGTCGCAGGAGGTCGCTCATGGCAATCGTCGTACTGGTCGTGCTCGCGGCGTTGGTGCTGTGGGGCGTCAGCGTCTACAACCGCATCATCCAGCTCGAGAACAGGTACCAGAACGCCTGGAGCCAGATAGACGTCCAGCTCAAGCGCCGCGTCGACCTGGTGCCGAACCTGGTCGAGACCGTGAAGGGCTACGCGTCTCACGAGCGGCAGCTCTTCGAGGAGGTCGCCCGCTCGCGCGAGGCGATGATCAACGCCAAGGGCGTGAACGAGTCGGCCGAGGCCGCGAACATGATGTCCGCCGCCCTGGGCCGGCTGCTCGCGGTGGCTGAGGCCTACCCCGAGCTGAAGGCGAACCAGAACTTCGCGATGCTGCAGGAGGAGCTCTCCTCGATCGAGAACAAGATCGCCTACGCGCGGCAGTTCTACAACGACGCCGTCCTGCAGTACAACAACGCCATCGAGACCGTGCCCGGCAGCTTCTTCGCCGGCCCCATGGGCAAGACCGAGGCCGTGTTCCTCGAGATCCCCGAGCAGGACCGCGCGGTGCCGCAGGTGTCGTTCGGCGGCGCGCCGAGCCAGCCGCCTGCCTGAGGCCGCGAGCGCGACGGAAGAGAGCGGCGCCCGCGCGGGCGCCGCTCCTCGTTCTGCCCTATAGGCGCCCCGACCTACGGCGCCGCGGCCTCGAAGACCACGATGCGGTGGTTGAAGTAGTCGGCCACGAAGAGCCTGCCGTCCAGGTAGTGGAGGCCGGAGGGGTGGTTCAGGGTCTCCGGACCCGGCGTGACCTGGCCGCGGTTGGGCGCCCAGGAGCTCATGTCCAGCTGGCCGAGCACGTGGTCGGCCGGCGCGCCGTCGGTCGTGGGGAACTCGTCCCAGACGAGCACGCGGTTGTTGTCCTCGTCGGCCACAAAGATCTGGTTGCCATTGCTGTCCACGTAGGCGGGCCAGGCGAAGGTGCTCGCGTTCACGTCCACGGCCGGGTCGTCCGAGGAGAAGTCCGGCTGGCCGATGACGTGGTCCGCCGGCGCGGCATCGGTGGAGGGCACCTCGTCCCAGATCAGCACGCGGAAGTTCCCGGTGTCGGCCACGATCAGCCGCTGGCCGTCGCTCCAGACCGCCTGCGGGGTGTCGAGCGTGGAGGCCGTGGCGCCGGCGCCGGGCTTGAGCTCGTCGTCGACGCAGGTGCCCTTGTCTGGCTGGCCGAGCACGACGTCGGCGGGCGTGTCGGCGTCGGCCGGGAACTGGTTCCAGATCAGGACGCGGTGGTTGTCGGTGTCGGCGACGATGAAGCGCTCGCCGGCGAAGGCCGCGGAGTCCGGGTGGTTGAACCTCGTCGGCGAGCAGCCGGGGTCGGTGGAGTCCTCGTCGGGCTGGCCGAGCACGCGGTCGGCCTGCGCGCCGAAGCCCGTGGGCAGCTCGTCGAACACGAGGATGCGGCTGTTCTGCGTGTCCATGACGATGAGACCGTCGCCGTGCGCGACCACGGCGCCCGGCTCGTTGAAGGCGCCCAGGCCCGTACCGGGGGAGAACTCGTCGAAGCTCGGCTGGCCGACGACGAAGGACGCCGGCGCGCCCGTGGAGGTGGGCACGCCGTCGAAGACGAGGACCCTGTGGGTGCCGCTGTCGGGGACGAAGAAGAGGCCGCCTACGTAGGCCGGCCTGTTGTAGGGCTCGAGGATCCGCATGTTGGACGGCGCCGTCGCGGAGGCGGACGTGTCGCTCTCCTGTCCGATCACGTACGCGCCCGGCTGACCGTCCTCCACGCGCACGAACGGGTAGACGAGCGTGAGGGCGGCCGTGTCGGACTTGCCCTCGGCGCTCACGGTTACCTCGATGGCGTTGTCGCCGTCGTGCAGCGTGACGTTCGCCCTCAGCGTGGCGCCCTGGCGCGTGAAGGTGAGGTCCTGGCCGTCGTGCTCGCCCACGACCGTGGCGTCCGAGGGCGCCGTGACGGCCGCCACCACCTCGACCTGGCGGGAGCCGGTGACGACGTCCCCGTCGTCGTGCGAGGTGAACTCGACCGAGACGATCGTGACCTGCGGCGTGGAGCAGGCGGCGAGGACGAGCAGGGCGAGGCCCACGAGGCTGCGCGTGTATCGGCGCATGACGTTCCCTCCAGATGCATGACGTGCGCGGCCTGACGGCCCCCACGGACACGCCGAGGCTGGTGTTGGCCGCCAGTCTAGGCGAGGGCTCGCGGGCGAGGCTGTGCGGTTTGTGCCTTATCGTGGACCGCAAGCGTCCATGCCGACGAGCGAACGGGGGCACAGTTGACCAGCACGGCGACCCGGCTGCCAGACGTCTTCACCGACCCGGCCACCGGCAGGCGGATAAGCCTGCTCGACTACAAGGCCAGGAACATGCGCCTGTCGTGGGCGATGGCCCTCCTCACCGCGCTCATCCTCGCGGCGCTGGCCTACCTGCTGGCGCAGGTCACCGACATCGCCTCCACCGGCTTCTTCGTCGGGTCGGCGCTGGCGATAGGCGGCGCGCAGGGGCTGGTGGGGTTCTACCTCTCCGACAAGATCGCCCTCGCCGCCGCCGGCGCGCACAAGGCCACGGCGGCCGAGCACCGCTACCTGGTGAACGTGACCGAGGCCGTGGCGATCGGCGCCGGCGTGCCGGCGCCCGACGTCTACGTGATCGACTCGCCCGCCCCCAACGCCTTCGCCACGGGCCGCAACCCCGAGCGCAGCTCCATAGCCGTCACGAAGGGGCTCATCGAGCTCCTCGACAGGCAGGAGCTCGAGGGCGTGGTGGCCCACGAGATGGCGCACATCAGGAACTACGACGTGAGGTTCATGTCCATGCTGGTCGCCACGGTCGGCGCGATCCTCGTCCTGCGCGACCTGGTCATGCGCTGGCTGTACTGGGGCGGGGTGGGCAGCGGCTACGGCCGCAGGCGGCGCTCCGACCGCGGGGGAGACGGCGCCCGCGGTCAGGGCGTCATGGCCCTGCTGCTCATCGCCCTGCTGGTCCTGGCGCCGGTGCTGGCGACCCTCCTGAGGCTGGCGGTGAGCCGGAGGCGCGAGTACCTGGCCGACGCCGCCGCCGCCTACATCACCCGCAACCCCGAGGGCCTGGCCAGGGCGCTGGAGAAGATCCGCGACTACCGCGGGCCGCCCCTGGAGGTGAGCGAGGGCGTGAGGCACATGTTCTTCGTGAACCCCATCAGGGGGCAGAACCACGTGGACCTCATGGCCACGCACCCGCCCATCCAGGAGCGCATCGACAGGCTGCGGCGGATGTGAGTGCTAGATTCACCATAGGGTCCAGCCCAGCCGCGGGCGCCAGGACTCCGCCCGGAGGTCCTTCCCGCCGATGCCCCCTCATGACTGAGACGATCGCGTTCACGCTCACGCTCGACGGGCGCGCGGCGACGTGGTGCCCGGCCGTGCTGGAGGCGTTCGGCTACGCCGCCCACGAGTTCGTGGGCCGCCCCTTCGCGGAGCTGCTCGCCGTCGAGGGCCGCGGCGCGTCGGACCGGGCCGTCGAGCGGGCGCTGGCCGAGGGCCACGCCGACGTCGCCGGCTGGCGGGTCGGCAAGGACGGCCTACGCACGCTCGTCACCGGCACGCTCACCCTGCTCGTCGGCGAGGACGGGCGTCCCTCCGGCATCGCGGCCTCACTGCGCCGGGTCGCCGGCGAGCGGCCCTCCCGCTCGCGGCCGCCGGCGCCCGAGGAGGACCGCGACCTCGTGGCCGAGGCCGTGTGGTCGCTGCCCGAGGCGTTCTATGCCCTCGACGCCCAGCAGCGCTTCGTCTACGCGAACCAGGTCATCGAGCGGCTCTGGGGCGTGCCCCGCGACGAGCTCCTCGGCCGCCACATCGCCGAGGTCTTCCCGGAGCTGCTCGACTCGGAGCTGCTGCGCCGCCACATCGAGGCCGTCGCGGACAGGAGGCCCGCGCGCTTCGAGGCCTTCTCGCCCATCAGGGGGCGGACCGTCGAGGTCCTGCTGCTGCCGCTGCGCGACGGCACGGCCGCGCTGATCCGCGACCCGCTGGAGCTAGTCGCCTACGCCGAGCAGGGGCGCGCCGACCTGCCCGGCTCGACGCTGGAGGTCGCCGTGCAGCGCTTCTCACCGGCGACGGGGCAGCTAGCGCTGGTCGGACCGCCCACGGACGTCTTCGGGCTGCACGCGGGGGAGACCATCGCCAGCCAGGAGCGGAAGCTGGCGCTCGTCATCCCCGCCGACCGCAAGCCGTACGCGTTGGCCGTGCGCGAGGCCGTGAGGCGCGGCGAGCCGTGGCAGGCGCAGTACCGCATCAGGCGCCCGCGCGACGGCGCCACGGCTTGGCTGGCGGAGAGCGCCACCGTGGACGAGTCGTCCGACGAGCCCGCCTACGTGGTCATGACCTGGGACATCACGGGCCTGCGCCACGTGGAGGAGCAGCTACGCCTCGGCAGCCGCAGGCTGCGCCGCGAGCTGACCATCAACCGCCGCCTCTACGAGGTCCTCACCAGCGCCGCGGAGGCCGACGACATCAGGGAGGGCGTGGAGACGCTGCTGAACGCCGCCGTCGACCTCGTGGGCGGCCACCGGGGCGGCGTCTGGGTGCTCGACGAGCCGGAGCGCGCGCTGAAGGTGTACGCCCAGGTGGGCTTCAAGGGCGCCTACCTGTCCGAGTTCGGCGTCCTGCCCGTCGACGAGGAGGCGCTGGAGCGCCCGCCCACGGCCGGGCTGGTCATCAAGGACATCGGGCCGGAGCACGCCGCCGCGCTGGCGGAGGACGGCGTCGACGCCTCTGGACTGCGGTCCTTGAGCCTGCCGCTGATGGGCGGGACGGGCCGGCCGCTGGGGGCCCTGTGCATGCACGTGGACGTGGCGGCGCTGCCGGGCGAGCGCGACTTCTACGCGCTGAAGATGATCGCCATGCACGTCGCCGCGCTGATCGACCGGCAGCAGATCGACGAGAGGTCGAGCGAGCTGATGCGTCGCCTGGAGGAGCACGCCAGGCTGGCCGGCGACGCGCTTCTGGAGAGCGAGCTGATGTTCCGCCGGGCGTTCGAGCTGGGGCCGGTGGCGGCCGTGATCACCACGCGCGACGAGGACAGGTTCCTCGAGGTGAACGACTGGTACCTCAAGCTCACCGGTTACGAGCGGGACGAGGTCGTCGGCCGCACGGCCCGCGAGCTGGGCATGTGGTCGAGCCCCGAGGACCGCCAGCGGCTCGACGAGGCGCTGAGGCAGGGCGGCAGGTTCCGCGAGCTGCAGCTCAAGCTGCGCACGAAGGACGGCCAGGTGAGGGATATCCTCCTCTCCGGCGAGGAGGTCGCCTACGCCGGGCAGCGCTGCATGCTCAAGATG
>DASVDQ010000020.1 GCA_036381035.1 Trueperaceae bacterium
GACCCGCTACGGGGAGCAGTACCGCTAGTTCCCCACTTGGCCCGCGGTACCGCTGGTTCCCCGCTTCCGCTCGCGGACGCGAGCGGGCAGTCGCGCGCGCGGGTGCAGCGGCGCGCGCCGCTGGCTGAGGACGCGCAGCCCAGGGTCCGCGGGCGGGCACCGCGAGCGGAGGCTGCGTCGGTCGCGTGGCCGGTCCTGCGCCGGCGCGAGCCGCGGGCGCACGGGAGCTACACGCGGTCCCCACCGCCTGCCGGTCCTGGACCCTTGGCGGCCGGCGACGGCCAGGGCGAGCGACCGACGCTCTGTGCGCCCGGTACCCTGTCTTCCCCGTTTCCGGGGTGCCCGTGGTTCCCCGGTCCGCGGCGGCTTCGACAGCCGGTCGCCGAGGCGAAGCGGGGCGACAGACGCGCCATGCCCGGCAGCGCAGGTCTCGCTGCGGGACTCCGAGGGACGTGGAGACGTCGGTCCCGGCCCGGCGTTCGCCCCGGTCGAGGCGCGGCCCGTCCGCACGCCCCCGGCTCGTGCGCGCCTTGCCGACCAAGTGGGAACGCGGGGGTACTCGCGGCCGGTCGGGTGGGCGCCATAACGCTATGGCGGGTCGGCGTTCCGTCGGGTGGTGCGTAGCGGCTGTCCGTCGTGTCGTCGCCGCGAGCAGGGGGCCGACGTGATGCGAGCCCGGTCGGTGACCGCTCGCCGAGGACCGACCGGACCGGGCAGCGGGACGGCGTCGGAAGTCCGGGCGGGCGCACGGGGGCCGCCGGGCCGAGCCGGAGTAGCCGCCGCGGCCGAGGGCGGCGAGGGCGACCGGGTGCGGCCTGGCCGGACGCGGGCGTGAGGCGAGGCGCTGGGACCACGACGCGCGGCCATAACGTTATGGCGGCCGGCCTAGCCGCCGGCGGACGGCGGGCGGCGCGCGGGTATCATCGACCCATGACCGAGCGCGAGGGTAGCTCGCACGAACGGGTCGTCGCGACGCTGGAGGGCGCGGTGGCCGCGGGGCGGACCGTCGGGACGGGAGCTGCGGCGATCCCATGAAGGTGCTGACGTTCTTCAACCACGCCGGCGGCGTAGCGAAGACGAGCACCGTGCGTGACGTCGGCTTCGTGCTGGGCGAGCGAGGCCACCGCGTCCTGCTGATCGACCTCGACCCGCAGGCGAACCTGACGCGGTGGCTGGGCGTGGACGACGCCGAGCTCGCGGAGACGGTGTACCCGGGCGTGATGCCGACGGCCGACGAGGAGCTCGACGACCCGGACGTCGAGCTGGCGCTGCCCGCTCCGAAGCGCGTGCACGGCGTCGACCTCATCCCGAGCCAGCTGAACCTGGCGATCCTCGAGCGGGAGATCCTGAACGTGTTCATGGGGGTGCTGCGGCTGCGGGAGGCCGTGAGGAAGCTCGAAGGCTACGACTACGTGCTCATCGACCCGCCGCCCAGCCTCGGGCAGCTCTCGGCGCTGGCCGTAGTCGCGGCCGACAGGGTGGTGGTGCCGCTCCCGACGAACAGGAAGGGGCTCGACGGGCTCGGCACGGTGATCAAGATGGTGCGCGAGTACCGCAAGGCGGCGCCCGGCCTCGACGTGGCGTTCTTCGTGCTGACGCAGCACGACAGGCGAACCCGGCACGACCGCGAGAGCCTCGAGGCGATCCGCAAGCAGCTCGTGAACATCGCGCCGGTCTCGACGCCGCTCGCGAGCCGGCCGGCGTACTACTCGGACGCGCAGGTCGCCGGCGTCCCGGTGCCGCTCTACGCCCCGGGCAGCGAGGCCGACGCGGAGATCAGGGCCGTCGCCGACGAGCTGCTGCGGGCGGTGGAGGGACGCTGATGGCCAAGCGCAAGGGCGGCATCGACCGCGCCGCGGTGTTCGAGGCGATCCTGGGCGGCATCGCCGAGCCCGAGGAGACGGTCGGGAGCGCGACTACGGTCCCGCTGCGGGCGATCCGCTACAACAGCCGCCAACCGCGCAAGCACATCTCGGAGGCGGGCCTGCACGAGCTGGCGGCGAGCATCCGCGACAAGGGCGTCTTGGAGCCCGTGATCCTGCGGCGCGTGGGCGGCGGCTACGAGCTCGTCGCCGGCGAGCGTCGGACGCGGGCCGCGGCACTGGCGGGCCTCGACGAGGTCCCCGCCGTCGTCGTGGACATCGACGACCGCGGCGCCCTCGAGATCGCGATCATCGAGAACCTCCAACGCGAGGACCTGAACGCCGTGGAGGAGACCGAGGCCGTGCTCGGCCTGCTGGAGCTCTACCTGGACATGGACAGGCGCGAGGTCGTACAGCTCCTGCAGGCGCTCTACAACGAGGAGCGCGGGCGCATCACGTCGCGGAAGGTCGGCGACCGTGAGCGCGAGGCGGTGAGGGCGCTGTTCGAGCGGCTGGGCCGCTTCAGCGTCACCTCGTTCGTCAGCAACCGCCTGCCGATCCTCGACTTCCCGGAGAGCCTGCTGGCGGCGGTGCGCGAGGGGCGTCTGGCGTTCACGAAGGCGCAGGCTCTCGCTCGGGTCGAGGACCCGGACGACAGGGAGAGGTTGCTGGCCGTGGCGATCGCCGAGGACCTGTCGCTGAGCCAGATCAGGCGGCGCATCACCGAGCTGCGCGCCGGTCGCGAGGCGCTGGCGCGGCGTCGTCCCGCCGGGGCCCTCGACCGCACCCAACGGCTCGTCTCCACCACCAAGCGGCTCCTGAACAAGCGCCGCCTGGTGCAGCTCCCGCCCGAGCGCCTGGCGCGCGTGAACGCGCTGCTGGAGGAGCTCAAGAGCGAGCTAGAGGACGAGTAGCTGCCCGCCGGCGGGCCGTCCCGCACCGCTACGGAGGGCGCGGCGCCGCGTCGCTATGGTGGCCCGTGAAGCGCCGGCGGTCGCCGGTCGCGAGGAGGCTCGACATGCTGAAGGTCGGAACAACCGCCCCAGACTTCGCGCTACCGGACCAGGACGGCCGCGTCCACCGGCTAGCGGACAAGCGCGGCTCGTGGGTCGTTCTGTACTTCTATCCGAAGGACGACACGTCGGGATGCACGAAGGAGGCCTGCGCGTTCCGGGACGCCATGTCCGATCTCGGAGACCTGGACGCCGTCGTCCTCGGGGTGTCGGCGGACGACGAGGCGAGCCACAGGGAGTTCGCCTCCAAGTACGGTCTGAACTTCCCGCTGCTGGCAGACGTCGACCGTCGGGCCATCGAGGCGTACGAGGCGTGGGGCGAGAAGGAGCACGAGGGCGTGAGGTACGAGGGGATCGTGCGCGTGACGTACCTCATCGACCCGGCGGGCAGGGTGGCGGAGACGTGGCTCGTCACCGACCCCGAGGCGCACGCTGCCGAGGTGCGCGAGGCGCTGGCTAGGCACGCCGGCCGCGTGTCCGCTTGAGCCGACGCGGCCGCGCGCACTAGGTCCCGCGTGCGTCGTCGACGGGCGAGCGGCCGTCCGGCAGGGCGGCCGCCGCACGCCGTCGCGGCGGCCCTCGAGCCGGCGGCCACGGCGGGAGCCCGCGCGGGACGGCGCGCCGCGTGGTACCACGGGTAAAGGGGGAAGGAGCGGTACCGCGTCGTCCGTGCGGCGAGCCGGCGAGGCACGCGTCTGCGACGGCATGCGAGCACGTGGTCGCGCTCGCGGCGCGCCGGAAGTGGGGAAGACGCGGTACCGGTCTCGACCGCGGCGGCGCCGGGACCTCGCGCCGCCGGTCGGGCCCCAGGCAGGGCCGGAGGCGAGGAGGAGGTCGGGCGCGGAGGCGACGTGAGCCGCGAAGGACCGTCGAGCTCGAGAGCGGGAGCGATTCGCAGCGCTCGTAGAAGCGGGGAAGGGGGGAAGATGCGGTACTTGGGATCCGTGAGCGGGAGAGGAGCGGTACCCATGCCGGAGAGGGGCGCCGCGACCGGTGGGGGAGAGGAGGGGTACTCGCGGCGACCCCGGGGCCGAAACGGGGAAGGCGCGGTACCGGGACGCGGGAGCGGGCGGCGCGCCGCGCCAGAGAGCGATGGGTGAGAAGGGGCCGGCGTTCGGGTCGGGGCGCCCGACGGTGGCGGGGAAGGGCGAGCGCCTCAAGCAGGTGGTCGTCGAGCGCATCCGCTCCGGCGTCTACCCGGTCGGCACGCGCCTGCCGGGCGTGAGGTCCGCCGCTCGGGAGTTCGGGGTGCACGCCAACACCGTCAGCCGCGTCTACGGGGAGCTGGCGGACGCAGGCCTGCTGCGCACCGTGCAGGGCAGCGGCACCTTCGTCGTCGACGTGCCGGGCCCGGCCCAGGCCCGCCAGGCGCTGGCCGAGCTGAGCGCGGGCCTGCGGGCCCTGGCGCTGCAGGCGCGTCGGCTCGGCCTCTCCCGGGAGGACTGGGCGCGGCTCGTGGACGAGGCCGAGGCGGAGGGCTTCCGAGCCGAGGGGCCGACGATGTGGTTCGTCGAGCGCGCCGCCCGCGACGCCGAGGAGTTCGCCGCCAGGCTCTGCACCCTGCTGGAGCGGCCCGTGCTCCCGCTACCGACGACGGAGCTGCCCCGGCGCAGCGGGGAGCTGGGCGGCCCCGGCCAGCTCCTGGTCACGACGCCGTTCCAGCTGGAGGAGGTCGAGGCGTTGGTGGGTGCCGAGCACGAGGTCGTGAGCGTCAACGTGGTGCCCACGACCGAGACGCTCGTGCGCCTCGCCCGCCTGAGGCCCGACGCCCGCGTCACGATCGTCGCCTCGCACGCCGGGGCGCTCGCCCGCTTCGCGGCGATGGTGAAGACCTACACGCGCCGCGAGCCGGCGGCGACGGCGGTGATCGACGACGCCGACGCGCCCGGACTCGTGCGCCGCGCCGAGGTCCTCGTCGTCAGCCGGTCCGCCCACGAGCGCGTCGCGGGCTGGGGACCCACCGGCGAGGTGATCGCGATGCGGTTCCAGATCGAGCCCACGTCCATCGCCTACCTCCGCGAGGTGCTGCGGAGGCGCGCCGCCGGGGAGGGGCGAGGCGCCAAGACCGACGACGTGCGAGCCGCCGACGCCGACGACGTGCGAGGAGCCGGCGGCGAGGGCGAGGGCGGCTGAGGTCCCGCCCGGCCCGCCTACGCCCCCGGCACGACCCCGCTGTCCAGGACCGCGAGCATCGCGCCGTACTGCACCTCCACGAGCCGCTTGATCGGGATTGGGGAGCTGTCGAGGTTCGTCTCGACCTCGGTCGCCCAGCGGTCGAGGTGCGCCTCGAGGTCGGCGAGCGCCGCGCGCAGCGTCTCGTCCTCGCGGGCCCCCAGGTGCGCCTCGAGCGAACGCCGCAGCATGCTCGCGATCAGCAGCCTGTAGAACGTGCCGACGTAGAGCTCGTCGGCGCGCTGCGCGACCGTCGCCGGCTCGTCCATGCCCTCGGCCGTCTCGGCCCAGCGGCGCGTGGTCTCGACGTGCGCGTCGTAGAACCTCGCGAAGGACGCGACGGTGCGGAAGAACCTCTCGCCCTGGTCGACGTGCGGACGCACGCGCTCGAGCACGTCCTCCAGGGCGTCGGCCATCTCCGCGGTCTTGTCGGCGCCGGCCAGCACGACCTCGCGCCGCGTCAGGCCGGAGGGGCTCGTGTCCTGGATCACCGGCGACTGGAAGTAGGGGAGCTCGGTCACGATCGTGAACGTGTCCGCGAGGCCGAGGGAGCGCAGGTAGTCGAAGCTGCCGGCCCCGCCCTGGATCAGCTCGGCCGGGTCCTTGCCGGGAGGTCCGTACCTCTCGTAGTGGTCGTAGGCGTCGGTGACCAGCGGGCTCTTGTAGACGGCGGGGTGGAGCTCGACGGCCCAGGGCATCTCCGGCTCGCCGAGGGACATGAACAGGCCGCGGGAGCGCGGTATGGCGTGGAGCTTCCCGTAGGCCGCGGGCACGTCGTGGCTGAGGTAGTAGTAGACGCCGCCGAAGCCCGCGTTGTGGAGCGAGTACACGAAGTGGGGGCGCACCAGCTCGAGGGCGCTCATCAGCGCCCGCGTCTCGGGGATCGGGTCGTCGAACGCGAACGTCTTGTACCTGATGGGGAACGTCCACTCGACCTGCTCCACGCTGCGCGGGCGGTAGAAGTGGCGGGCGTAGTTGCGGATCGTGAACGGCCCGCCGAACCAGCCCTCGTTGAGGACGGTCCCGTCGGGGTCGACGCAGGGCAGCAGGTACCAGGAGCGTCCGCGCCTGAGGTCCTCGTTCGCGACCAGCTCGCCCAGGAGGAACTGGACGAGCATCGCGCCGATGGGCTCGTTGGGGTGCGGCAGGGCGTAGAGGAGCATCCGCTGCGGTCCGTCGCCGATGCGGACCATCTCGATCGGCCTGCCCTGGGTCGAGGCGCCGACCCTCACGATCGAGGCGAGGTGCGGATGCTCGTCGGCGACGGCGCGGGCGCGGTCCGTCATCTCCGCGAGCGTGAGGAAGCGGTCGTAGTCGGGGACGCGCGCCAGCGCGGCCGCCAGTTCCTCGGTCATGCTCAGCCTTTCTTGCCCTTCGGGTCGAGGGCGTCTCGCAGGCCGTCGCCCACGAAGTTGAAGCCCAGGACGACGACCATGATCGCCAGGCCCGGCCAGGTGATGAGGTTGGGGGCGCGGCGGATGAAGTCCTTGCCCTCGGCGATCATCGCGCCCCACTCCGGCGTGGGCGGCTGCACGCCCAGGCCCAGGAAGCCGAGCGCGGCGCTGGCGAGGATCGCCTCGGGGATGCCGAAGGTCGCCGTGACGATCACCGGCGTGAGGACGTTGGGGAGGACGTGCCTGAACATCACGCGCCACCGGCTCATGCCGGAGGCGCGCGCCGCCTCGACGTACTCGACGTCGTGGAGGGCCAGCACCTGCGCCCGCACGAGCCTGGCGTAGATCGGCCACGACACGAGCCCGAGCACCCACATGACGTTGAAGATGCTCGGCCCGAACACCGCGATCACGGCGATCGCCAGGACGAGGAACGGGAAGGCGTAGAAGATCTCGACGGCGCGCATCACGAGCTCGTCGAACCAGCCCCCGAGGTAGCCGGCCAGGAGGCCCAGCACGGTGCCGATCGTCGCGGCGATCGACACGACGACGACGCCGATGACGAGCGAGATCCGCGAGCCGTGGATCAGCCGCGACAGGATGTCGCGGCCGAAGTTGTCGGTGCCGAGCAGGTGGCCGGGCGAGCCAGGGGGAGCGTAGGCGTTGACGAGGTCGAGCGTCAGTGGGTCGTGCGGCGCGACGGCCGGCGCCAGCAGGGCGGCGCCGAGCATCACGACGAGCACGACGCTGCCCACGACGGCGAGGCGGTTGCGGACGAACGACCGCAGGACGCGGCGGCCCTGGCCGGAGCGCGGGGCGGGGGCGGCGGCGACGTCAGCCATAGCGGATCCGCGGGTTGATCGCGGCGTAGAGCAGGTCGGTCAGCAGGGTCACGAGCATGAAGCAGGTCGCGAACACGAGCACGGCGCCCTGCATCGTCGGCAGGTCGCGCTGCCTGATCGCGTTGATCGACAGGAGGCCGAGGCCCGGCCACGAGAACACCGTCTCGATGATCACGGCGCCGCCGAGGAGCGCCCCGAACTGCAGGCCGGCGGCCGTCACCACCGGCAGGAGCGCGTTCCTGAGGGCGTGCCTGAACAGCACCCTGCCCGGCCGCACGCCCTTGGCGCGGGCCGTCCTGACGTAGTCCTCGCCGAGGACGTCGAGCATCGTGTTCCGCGTGAGGCGCGTGAGGATCGCCGCCAGCGAGGTGCCGAGCGTGACCGCGGGAAGGACGAGGTGGCTCGCGTAGTCGAGCACCCCGTCCGCCAGCGACCCGATGCCGCGGATCGGCAGCCACCTCAGCTCGAGCCCGAAGACGATGAGCAGGATCAGGCCCAGCCAGAAGTTCGGCATGGCCACGCCCACCATCGCGAAGCCCATCGCCAGGTAGTCGCCGGCCCCGTTGTGGCGCGCGGCGGCGAAGACGCCCAGGGGCACGGCGATGAGCAGGGCGACGAGGAGGCTGGCCGCCGTGAGCACCAGCGTGTTCGGGAAGCGCTGGAAGACCTGGTCGGCGACGGGCTGCCGGCTGGTGATCGAGGTACCGAGGTCGCCGCTGAGGATGCCGCCCAGGTAGTTCCAGAACTGCTGGTACCAGGGCAGGTCGAGGCCCAGCTCGCGGCGGAGCCTCTCCACGTTCTCGACGTTGACGCTCTCCGAGCCGAGCATCAGGCGGATCGCGTCGCCGGGAGCGAAGGAGACCAGCGCGAACGTGATGAAGGCGATGCCGAGGAGGACGGGGACCATCCCCAGCAGGCGGCGGGCTGCGTAGGCGAGCATCCTAGGTGCGCGCGGGGGAGGACGCCCCGGCCTGGCGCCGGGGCGTCCTCGGGTCCGGGCCTACTCGACCCAGACGTTGTTCTCGAGCGACACGAGGTGCAGCCCGCCCCAGGGCACGACCCAGTCGTGGACCCTCTCGCTGACCACCGAGTAGCCGAACTCGAAGTAGAGCGGGATCGCCGCGCGGTCCTGCATGATCAGCCGCTGGGCCTCGAGCCACAGGCGGTTGCGCTCCGCGAAGTCGACGGTCCGGCTGGCCTCGTCGAGCAGCGCGTCGACATCCTCGTTCTCGTAGAAGTGCGTGTTCGTCCTGCCGGCGTTGCTGCTGTGGAACAGGGAGTAGAGGCCCGTCGTGCCGGCGAAGCTGTAGTCGAAGAACACGCCGGTGTCGTTGCCGGTCTGCAGGTCCTCGGCCCAGACCGCGGTGTCCTGCTGCTGGAGGGTGGCGTCGATGCCCAGCTCCTGCAGCTGCGTGACGAGGATCGTCAGCACGCGCACCTGCGAGCCGGCGATCGTCTTGATCGCGAAGCTGAGGGGCTCGCCGTCGCGCTGCAGCACGCCGTCCGGCCCGGGCGTGAAGCCGACGCTCTCCAGGATCTCCAGCGCCTCCTCGGGGTCGTACTCCCACAGCTCCTCGAGCGTCGGGTCCTGCTCGAAGTCGACCCACGGCGGCACCTGGCCGTAGGCGCGGTGACCGAAGGGCTCCACGACCGCCGCGACGGCCGCGTCGATGTCGATGGCCTTGCTGATGGCGTCGCGCACCTCGAACTCGTCGAAGGGCGGGGTCGTGACGTTGAAGCCCAGGCCGCGGTAGGAGCCGCCGCGCGGGTAGAGCTCGATCCCGGGCGCGTCCTGGAGCTGGGCGACGGAGTCGATGTTGAAGAGGTAGGGGACGACGTCGACGTCGCCGGCCTCGACGGCGATCGTCTGCACCGTGGGGTCGGGGATGAACACGAACTCGACCGCGTCGAGGTACGTGTCGAGCCAGTAGTCCTCGTTCCGCTGGAAGGTGAGGTTCTGGTCGGGCGTGAACGAGGTCAGCTCGAACGGTCCCGAGCCGATCGGGTGGCGCGCGAAGCCCTCCTCGCCGAGCTGCTCGATCGCCTCGTGCGGCACGATCACCACGCGGGCCAGGCGGTTCACGTCGGTCACGAGGAACGGGTCGGGCTCGGCCGTCGTGATGCGCACCGTGTAGTCGTCGACGGCCTCGACGCTGGTGACGTTGCCCAGCGTGAACGCCGTGGAGACCTCGAGGAACCGGTTCACGGAGTAGACGACGTCGTCCGCCGTCACCTCGCGCGACTGGCCCTCGGGGAAGACCTCGTTGCCGTCCTGGAACATCACGCCCTGCCGGAGGTGGAACTCCCAGGTCGTGTCGTCGACGGCCTCCCAGGACTCCGCGAGGTGGGGGACGGGCTGGAAGTCGTCCTTGCCGATGACGAACAGCGGGTCGAAGACCAGAGACGACGCGTTGATCTCGTCGTTCGCAGCCGTCTTGTACGGGTCTAGCTGCGTGATCGACGTGTACGCGATGCGCAGCGTGCCTCCCCGCTGCTGCGCCAGCGCCGTCGCGCCCACGAGCAGCGCGAGAGCGACAACCCCCACCGTCACCAACCTGCGGGCTTCCTGCACTGCGGTCCTCCTAAACGCCGACGAGCACGAGACCCCTGCGTGGGGCGAGGTCCGTGCTCGGGCCGGGAACGGACCCTAGGCGTGACGCCTGGGAGGGTCCGTGCGACACTGTATATGATTCGGTCCAACCTCACGAAGTCGCGCGGGGGACGCGCCTCGCCCCGTCCCGGTGGCGGGGTGGGCCCCGGCCAGCGGGGCCGAAACGACGCCGACCGCCCGCCGCTTTCGAATCGAAAGCCGCGGCGCGATGACCCGGGCGGTCCGACGCCCGCTCGGCCCTGCGCCTTTCGAACTGCCGGCGGCGGTGGCGAAGGGCCTTCATCAGGGATTCTGCGCGTTGCTGCCGAGGAGAACGCCGAGCTTGACACGCCGACGAGACCTGACCTAAGCTGCCGCACGTTCGCGCTCGCCGGACCACGGGCGCGACCGCGGACTTTCGAAACGAAAGCCGGGCCGAGACGAGGCCGGTCGGGCGTGCCGTGCCCTACCGCCGGCGGAGCCGTTCCGCCGCGGGGGCGGTCGGCGGGCCATGAGCCGGTAGAGGAGGACGAGGTGGAGAGCTTCGAGACCGACTACGGGCGCGTGCGGCTGGACCCCAGCCAGCTGATGCTGGGCGAGCTGGTGGTGACGGACGAGGGGGTGGAGCTCGAGGTCGTCGGCCTCGACCCGCTCCGCCTCGAGCCGGCTCCGGAGGTGGCCGAGGACTGGGGAGAGTGAGCCGCCTTGGGCGGTGAGCTGACGATCGCCTACGACAGGGTGCGTCCCGAGGAGCGGCTGCTGTTCGAGGCGTGCGAGGCCGCGGGCGTGCGGTACGAGCCGCTGTACGTGCCCGACCTGGCGCCCGAGCTGGGCGCGGCGGACGGCCTGCCGGGGGAGGGGGCGGTCGTACTGCTGCGCTGCGTCTCCCAGTGGCGCACGCTGGCTCTGGCGCGCTGCCTGGAGGCGAACGGGGCTCTCACCGTCAACCCCTCGCGGGTCATCGCCGTCTGCGGCGACAAGCTGGCGACGTCCGCGGCGCTAGTGGCGGCCGGCGTGCCCACGCCGCGCACGGGCGTGGCGTTCACCGCCCGGGCGGCGCTCGACCTCTGCGAGCGCCTCGGCTACCCCGTGGTGTTCAAGCCCCTGGTGGGCTCGTGGGGCCGCATGGTCTCGCTCGTCGAGTCGCGCGCCGCGGCCGAGGCGCTGCTCGAGCACAAGGAGGTCCTGGGCGGGCCCGAGCACAAGGTGCACTACGTCCAGGAGCTCGTGGCGAAGCCGGGCAGGGACATCAGGGCCTTCGTCGTCGGCGACCGCGTGGTCGCGGCCATCTACCGCACCTCCGTGCACTGGATCACGAACACGGCCCGCGGCGGCGTCGCCAGCCGCTGCCCCGTGACCGACGAGCTCTCCCGGGTCGTGCTCGCCGCCGCCGCGGCCGTGGGCGGTGGGGTCCTGGCCGTCGACGTCGTCGAGTCGGCGGCCGGCCTCCAGGTCATCGAGGTCAACCACACGATGGAGTTCCGCAACTCCATCGACGTGACCGGCGTCGACATCCCCCGGGAGGTCGTGACCTACGCCGCCTCGCTCGCGGCCGTCCCGGCGTGAGCGTCACCGTCACCGTTGCCGTCCTCGGCGCCTCCGGCTACGCCGGCGGCGAGTTCCTGCGCCTCGCGCTCGGTCACCCCGGCCTGACCGTCGCCCAAGCGACGAGCCGGGAGCACGCCGGCCTGCCGGTGCACCTCGTCCACCCGAACCTGCGCGGCGTCACCGACCTCCGCTTCGAGCACCCCGACGACCTGCGGCGCGCCGACGTGGTCGTGAGCGCCCTGCCGCACGGCCGGCTCGCGGGCCGGGTCGACGAGGTCGCCGGGAGCTGCGAGGTGCTCGTCGACCTCTCGGCCGACTTCCGCCTGCGGTCACCCGAGGCCTACCGGCGCCACTACGGGGCGGACCATCCCCGGCCCGACCTCCTGGGCGCGTTCGTCTACGCGAACCCGGAGCTGCACCGGGCCGAGCTGCCCGGTGCCGCGCGCATCGCGGGCGCGGGCTGCATCGCCACGGCCGCGGTCCTCGGCCTGGCGCCGGCGGTGGCGGCCGGCCTGCTCGACGGGGAGCGCGACGGGGTCGTCGAGGCGAAGGTCGGCAGCAGCGCCGCCGGCAGCACGGCCGGCCCGTCCACGCACCACCCGGAGCGCGCCGGCGTGGTCAGGACCTACGCCCCCACCCGCCACCGGCACCTCGCCGAGCTCGAGCAGGAGCTGCCCTGCGCGCCGCGCCTCCACCTGACGGCGACGGCCGTCGAGCGGGTGCGCGGCGTGCTCGTGACGGCCCACGTCTTCGTGCGCGACGGGGTGAGCGAGCGCGACGTGCTCGCCGCGTACCGCGAGCGCTACGCCGGCGAGCCGTTCGTGCGCCTGGTGCTGGCGCGGCGCGGCAACCACCGCGTGCCGGACCCCAAGGTCCTCGACGGCACGAACTTCTGCGACGTCGGGTTCGAGCTCGACCCAGACACCGGGCGCCTGGTGGTGATGGCCGCGCTCGACAACCTCGTCAAGGGCACCGCCGGCCACGCGCTGCAGGCGCTGAACGTCGCCCTCGGCCGGCCCGAGAGGGACGGGCTCACGTTCCCGGGGCTGCACCCGTGAGCCGGTCCGACCCGTCCTCGGCCAGCACTCGTCCGGCGGCAGCGGCGGCCACCGGCACCGGGGCCGCGGCCGCCTCGTCCCTCGCGGCGGCCGCCGCCTCGTCCGGGCCGGCCGCCGTCCCGCCCCCGACCGCCGCGCCGGTGGTCGTGAAGGTCGGCGGCGGCGACGGGGTTGACCTCGCGGCCGTCTGCGCCGACGTCGCCGCGCTGACCGCGTCCGGGACGCCGCTCGTCCTGGTCCACGGCGGCCACGCCGAGACCGACCGCCTGGCCCGCGCCCTCGGTCGTCCACCCGTGTTCGTGACGAGCCCCAGCGGGCACGTCAGCCGCTACACCGACCGCGCCGCGCTCGAGGTGTTCACGATGGCCTACTGCGGCAAGGTGAACAAGGGGCTCGTCGAGCGGCTCCAGGCGCTAGGCGTGAACGCGGTCGGCCTCTCCGGCCTCGACGGCCGGCTGCTCGTGGGCCGGCGCAAGGAGAGCGTGCGCTCCGTCGAGGCGGACGGGCGCGTGCGCGTCCTGCACGGCGACCACACCGGCACGGTCGAGGAGGTGAACGCCGCGCTGCTCCGGCTCCTGCTGTCGGCGGGCCACGTCCCCGTGCTCTCGCCGCCGGCCCTTTCGTACGAGGGCGTGGCTGTCAACGTCGACGGCGACAGGGCCGCGGCGGCCGTCGCCGCCGCCCTGGGCGCCGCGGCGCTGCTGCTCCTGTCGAACGTCCCGGGGCTGCTCGCCGACCCCGGCGACGAGTCCACGCTCGTGCCGCGCCTGACCGACGAGGCGGAGGCGATGGAGCTGGCGCGGGGCCGCATGAAGCGCAAGGTGATGGCCGCCTGGCGGGCCCGCCGGTGCGGCGTGCCCCTGGTCGTGATCGGCGATGCGCGCGCGGAGAGCCCCGTGCGGCGGGCGCTCGCGGGCCACGGCACGGTGGTCGCGTGAGCGCGGGACCGCTCACCCGCGCGCTGCTGGCGGAAGAGGCGCGTCACGGGCCCGGCCTGTACGCGCAGGAGGTCGCGTTCGTGCGCGGCGCCGGCACGCGCCTCTACGACGCCGACGGTCGCGAGTACCTCGACTTCGCGGCCGGCATCGGCGTCGCCTCCCTCGGCCACGCGAACGCGCGCCTGGCGTCGGCCGTCGCCGAGCAGGCGTCGCGGCTGATCGTCTGCCCCCAGGGGTACGGCAACGACGTGCGCGCGGCCTTCCTGCGGCGCCTTTGCGAGCTCGCCGGCGGCGGCCTGCGCCGTGCCTTCCTGTGCAGCTCCGGCACGGAGGCGAACGAGGCGGCCCTGAAGTGGGCGCGCGCCGCCACCGGCCGGACGAAGGTCGTGGCGGCGCGCCGCGGCTTCGCCGGACGCACGATCGGCGCCCTGGCCGCCACCTGGGAGCCGCGCTACAGGGCGCCCTACGAGAGCCTCCTCGGCGCCGTCGACTTCGTGCCCTACGGCGACGCCGAGGCCCTCGAGGCCGCCGTCGACGAGAGCACGGCCGCCGTCGTGCTCGAGCCCGTCCAGGGCGAGGGCGGCGTCAACCTGGCGCCAAGCGGCTACCTCGCCGCGGCGCGCGACGCCACGCGAGCCGTCGGCGCCCTGCTCGTCCTCGACGAGGTGCAGTGCGGGGCCGGCCGCACGGGCCGCTTCCTCGCCGCCCACCACGACGGCGTCGCGGCCGACGTCGTCACGCTCGCCAAGGGCCTCGCCGGCGGGGTCCCGATCGGGGCGACGCTCATGACCGAGGAGGTGGCGCTGGCGCTGCCGCCGGGCGGCCACGGCACGACGTTCGGCGGGAACCCGCTGGCCTGCGCCGCGGGGCTCGTCGTGCTCGACGAGCTCACCGCCGGCGGGCTCATGGCCAACGCGGCGGCGATGGGGGAGAGGCTCCTAGCTGGCCTCCGGTCCCTGGTCGGGCCGCGCGTGCGCGAGGTCCGCGGACGCGGCCTGATGGTGGGCCTGGAGCTGCGCGAGCGGGCCGCGCAGGTGGTGGCCGAGCTGAGGCGGCGCGGCCTCGTGACGGTCGCCGCCGGACCGAACGTCGTCCGCTACCTGCCGCCCCTCACGGTCTCGGCCGGAGAGGTCGACGAGGCCGTGGCGATCACGGCGGCGGCGCTGGCGGGGTGAGGCGGTGAGGGACGCCGACGCCGTGGCGCTCCTCGAGCGCCTCGTCGCGCTACCGAGCCCTCCCGGCGGGGAGCGCGCGGCGGCCGACGCGCTGGTGGCGGCCATGGCCGCCACGGCCGACCGCGCCTACGTGGACGAGGCGGGCAACGCCGTCGGGGAGTGGGGGCGCGGGCCCGTGAACGTCACGTTCCTGGGGCACCTCGACACGGCGCCAGGATGGCCGCCCGTGCGCTGCGAGGACGGCGTCCTGTACGGCAGGGGCTCGGTGGACGCCAAGGGGAGCCTCTGCGCCGCCGTCTGCGCCGTGGCGCGCAGCCGCACGGCCTGGCCGCAGGCGCTGAGCGTCCGCGTGATCGGCGCTGTCGAGGAGGAGGCGCCCAGCAGCCGCGGCGCCCGCCACGCCATGCGCGCGTACCCGCGTCCCGACCACCTGGTCGTGTGCGAGCCGAGCGGGTGGGACCGCTACACGGTCGGCTACAAGGGCGCGCTCGCCGTGACTCTGAGGGGCGTGACCGAGGCGCGCCACGGCTCCCGCGACGAGCCGAGCGCGGCCGAGCTGGTCGTCGACGCGTTCGCGGCGGTGCGCGGCTGGGTGGCGGAGCGGAACGCGGGCGTGGAGGGCATCTTCGACAGGCTCCAGCTGCGGCTCGTGCGCGTCTCGAGCCGCTCCGACGGGCTCGCGGAGCGGTGCGTCGCGCGCCTCGGGCTCCGCCTGCCGCCCTCGCTGCCGTGGCGTCGCGCCGCCGACGCGCTGCGGGCCCTCCCGCTGCCCGACGGAGTCTCGCTCGCGGCCCGGCACGGCCTAGACGCATGCCTCGGCGACGCCCGCAGCGAGCTCGCCAGGGCCTTCAGGGTGGCCGTGCGGGAGGCGGGTGGGTCGCCCTCTCCCGTGCGCAAGGCCGGCACCTCGGACTGGAACGTCGTGGCGCGCAGCTGGCCGGTACCCACCCTGGCCTACGGGCCCGGCGACTCGAGCCTCGACCACGCGCCGGACGAGCGCCTGCCCGTCGCCGACTACCTCAGGTCGATCGAGGTAGTCTCGCGCGCCCTCCAGGAGCTGGCTGCTGCGGGGCCCAGGGACCGGGAGCCGCTCGTCGGCGACGCCGCCGGGTCGCAGTCCACCTCCACCTGAGCCGTCCGCCGAAACGCCCCCCTGAGCCGCCGGCCGGAACCCCTTCCTGAGCGGCCGGCCTCGGGGCGCGAAGCCTCAGGCCCAGGCCCCGACGATGGCGCCGGCGACGACCAGGCCCACCACGTGGTAGCCGAGGTCGATGAGGTAGAGCGACGTCTTGCGTCCCTCGTAGAGGAACGTGATCGCCAGCAGGGTGCCCCAGATGCCGAGCGCGACGAGCAGGCCCAGGCCCGCGCCGCCGAGGAGGCCCGTCACCGGGGAGTTGAGGACGAGCACGGCGAGGACGAAGCAGGTGACGACCTCGAGTAGGAAGGTCCACAGGTAGGAGATGGAGGCGCCGCCTCCCTGCGCGATCTCCTCCCTGGTGCGCCCGAGCGCCTCCATCCACGGCTTGCCGAACAGCGCCCCGTACCACAGGGCGCCCACGGCGAAGTACGCGACGGCCGACACCAGCACCGCCCACACGTTGACGTTCCAGACCATCTCCTACCTCCGACGGCGAAGGCTGCAGGTACCGCCTCATGATGCACCGCGTGGAGGCGCGACGTCACACGTTCCTCAGGACAGGCTCATCCGGCGAGCGGCCGCCTCCGGCTCCGCCCCATCCCCCAGGGTCGTCGGTTCGTCCGTGGCGCCGCCGAGCGGCGGCAGGCCGCTGGCGGGGAACATCTCGCGCAGGCGTTCCAGGAACACCCGCACGGCCGGCGTCTTGAGGGAGCGGGGCAGGATGGCGACGCCGACGCTGCGCTCGACCGTCTCCGCCAGCTCCAGCGCGCGCGTGCCCGGGGGCAGGACGTCGACCGTGAGCGCCGGCATCAGCGCCACCCCGAGGCCGCGTGCCACCAAGGCCAGCATCGTCGAGTCCTCGCCGATCTCGTACGCCGGCCGGAACGTCGGGTCGACGTCGAGCAGCGCTCCGCGGATGGGCCAGCAGCACGGCCCGCCGCTGATGATCACCGGCTGCCGCACGAGGTCGCGCAGCGAGGCCGGCTCGCCGCGTGCGCCGTCGTCGTCGCGCACCACGGCGACGTACGGGTCGCGTACGAGCTGCCAGTAGAGGACGTCCTCGGCCTGAGATGACATGGTCAGCGCCACGTCGGCCCGCGCCGAGCGGAGGTCGACCAGGGGGTCCCGCGCCCAGCTCGATACCTCGCTGACCGCTACGCGCAGGCCCGGGTGCGTCTCCCGCAGCGAGCTCATCACCGGAGCGAGGACGTGGACCGCCAGGGAGCGGATCGCGCTGACCCTGAGCTCGCCGCGCAGCTCCTCGCGCTGGGTCGTCGCCTCCTGGGCTATGGCGGCGAGCGCCGACTCCACGAGCCTGGCGTGGTGGGCGACGCGCTGCCCGACCGGAGTGGGCGCGGCCCCGAAGCGACCGCGCTCGAGCAGGCGGACGCCGAGCTCCTCCTCGAGCTCGGCGATGGCGTGGGACACCGTCGACTGGGACACGCCCAGCTCGAGCGCCGCCTCGGAGAAGCTGCCGTGCTCGACGATCGCCAGCAGCGCGCGCAGGCCCTGGAGCCTCATGAGGGCAGTCTAGCGGCGGGACGCGCTCGTCCCCGTCGGCGCGCGAGGCGCAGCTGCGGGTCCCGCGCCGCCAGCGGCTTCGCGGCCTGCCGCTCCTCGGCGCGGCGCAGCTCCTCGGCCAGCAGGTCCTTGAGGCTGGCCGCGGCCTCGGCGGCTCGCGCGACCTCGCGCTCGCGCCGCCGCGCGTCCGCGAAGGCGAACTGCCGCGACCACTCCCTAGCCAGCTCCAGCGGGTCCATCGCGAGGAGCTCGCGCGGCTCGAACCGCCGCAGGAAAGGCCCGTCGAACAGCGCCCCGTGCCAGGCGGGGTGGAGGCGGGAGAACGCCTCCGCGGCCCGCGCGAGGGCGGCGCGCTCGCGCCTCTCCCGCCGCACCTCGTCGAGCCACTCGGTGAACATCTGCCAGCGCGTCACGTCCGCCACCTCCTCGGTCGCCCCGCGGACCGGGGCACGGTCAGGCTAGGCGCGGCGACGCGGCAGAACAAAAGCCGGCGTCGATACGCGCCGGCGTTCCATCGGGGCTCTCGATGCGTCGGTCACGGGAGCCGTGGCCGAGTCTCGCTCTCCCGATACCGAGGGCCCGCGCCGCCGTGGGGGGAGCGGCGTCGCGGGCCGACGCGGAGTGTACCGTGTCACCGGTAGGTAGACACTGGGCCCGAGAGCACTGTCGGGCGCGCGCTGGCGCCGGCTGGGCCGGGCGCCCACCGCGTCACCGTCAAGGCGTCGGCCGCCCTCGCGGCGACCTTGTGATTAGCCTTGGTGGCGTGTACATCCCCAGCAGGTTCCGCGAGGACGACAGGGAGTGGCAGCTCGAGTTCATGCGCCGTCACGGCTTCGCCGTGGTCGTGTCGGTGAGCGAGGGGCGGCCGGCGGCCACGCACCTGCCGCTGACGGTGAAGGTCGCGGGCGAGGAGGTGTTCCTGCGCGGCCACTTCGCGAAGGCGAACCCGCAGTGGCGCGGGCTCGAGGACGGCGAGGTCCTGGCCGTGTTCAACGGCCCGCACGCCTACGTCTCGCCGCGGCACTACGACGCCTTCGAGAGCGTCCCGACCTGGAACTACCTGACCGTGCACGCGCACGGCGAGGCGCGGGTCATCCACGACGCGTCCGCGAACGAGGAGCTGCTCTACGAGCTGGTGCAGCACCACGAGCCCGGCTACTGGCAGCGGTGGCAGAGCCTCTCGCAGCGCTACAGGGAGGGGATGCTGCGGGGCATCGTCGGGTTCGAGCTGCGCGTCACGCGCCTCGAGGGCAAGGCCAAGCTCAGCCAGAACAAGACGGCGGAGGAGCGTCGGCGCATCGCGGCCTGGCTCTCCGCCAGCGACGACCCGCTGGCGCGCGCCACCGGGGAGGAGATGACGCGGCGCGAGGAGGCCGAGCGGGGAGAGGGGCAGGACGAGAGCGGGCGGCGCGAGGAGGCAGGCGACGCAGAGAGGCGCGAGGAGGCCGAGGCGCGCTAGCGCGGACGGCGCGGCGGCGGCTCCCGAGCAGACGACGGCGCCTGGCGTCCCCGACGGGCTTCCCGGCGGACGAGCCGCTCACCGGAGGGGCCCGACCGGGGGACCGCGGGGAGCGTTCGCCGCCCCGGCGGTGCGCGCGCCTCCACGGCCCGTGCCGCTCTGCCGTGCAGGACGCTGCGCTGGCGCATATGCTCTGGCCGGAGGGCGTTATGAACAAGTCAGACCTGATCGACCACGTCGCCAGCCAGGCCGGCCTCAGCAAGAAGCAGGCCGGAGCCGCCGTCAACGCCGTCTTCGACGGCATCCAGGCGCAGCTAGCCAAGGGCGGGAGCGTGAGCATCACGGGCTTCGGCACGTTCGACGTCCGCAGCCGCAAGGCCCGCACCGGCGTCAAGCCGGGCACCGGCGAGCGCATCAAGATCCCGGCCAGCAAGGCGCCCGGCTTCAAGGCCGGCAAGACCTTGAAGGACGCGGTCAAGGGCTCCTGAGCGGCTAGGCCGTGACCGCAGCGCGGGGCGGCGCCTCGGCGCGCCGCCCCGTCGTGTTCCAGGGCGACCGGCGCGCCCGCGCCGGGGCCGCCCACATGGCGACGCCGGCCCCACGCCGTCGCGGAGGGGCGACGAGG
Organism: Trueperaceae bacterium; assembly: GCA_036381035.1. Classification (NCBI taxonomy): domain Bacteria; kingdom Thermotogati; phylum Deinococcota; class Deinococci; order Trueperales; family Trueperaceae; species Trueperaceae bacterium. The sequence goes on from DASVDQ010000020.1 coordinate 19,336, forward strand.
CCGCGGGCGTGTGGTTCGCTGTGGCGAGGTCGGAGCTGGGGAGGACCGTCGTGCGCTCGTTGGCCCTGCTGGCGCTTCTCGCGGCTGCCTCGGCGGCGCTGGGGCAGGTCGCGCCCGTGCCGTCCGTCAACCGCAACACGGTCCTCGACCTGCTGGTGTTCCTCGCGCCCGGGTTCATCGCCATCAAGCTGTTCCAGTGGGTCTGGACCCAGCTGATCAAGCGGGCGGAGCGGACGAACACGATCAGGCTCGAGCTGGTGCAGATCGGCACGCTGATCTTCGCGCTCCTGCTGAGCCTCCTCGGCGGCTGGCTGGCGTTCGTGGTGATGCGCCTGCTGTGGCCCGAGCGCGACCTCTTCGCCTACCTGCAGGAGCCTCCCGTGGTCAGCGGGGCGATGTTCCTCAGCCTCGCGGTGCACACCCTCTTCGCGCTCGCCCTGGCGGCGGTCGCCGCGTGGTCGCTCCACGTCCTCGACGGGTGGTTCCACCTGGTGCCCGAGCCGAAGAAGAGCCCGTGGGCCCAGCTCTGGGAGGAGACCTACGACAAGGCGCGCCACGTCGTGACGGTGCGCATGGGCGGGGTGACCTACTTCGGGAAGCTGAAGTACGTCGACACCAGCGGCGCCAACCGCGACATCATCCTCGAGGAGCCCAAGCAGTACTTCGACGAGACGGGCGAGGCCGTCCAGGAGGGCGAGGTGCTGCTCATCCGCGACGTCCAGCAGCACCAGCTGCTCCTCGTCGACCTCGAGGAGGAGGAGAGGCTGCGCGACCGGGAGCGCTCCGGGGGCGACAGGGACGGGCGCGCGGCGGTCCCGGGGGGCGGGGCCGCCACGGACCGGGCGGACGGTGCCGAGGACTCGTCGCCGGCCCGCGACGTGCCCTATAGTGGCGATGGAGGTGACGCGTGAGCGACGTCGTCGTCGAAGCGGGGTTCATCCGCCTGCGGCACGTCGGTGAGGTCATCACGGAGGGCCCCGAGATGACGCCGGAGAACGTCGATCTCGTGGTCCACGCGCTGCGTCGCGCCTCGCAGGCTCGCGCCCGCGCTCGCGAGGCCAGGGCGCGCGTCGCGCCGTCCTCGGACCTGCCTCGGGCGGCCTCGCTGCAGCGCGCCGAGTGACCGCCCTCTGACCTGCGCCAGGACTACTGACCTCCGATCAGGTCCTCGACGATCGCCCTGGCGTTGGCTCGCCAGCCGAACTTGAGGCCCGCCGTGGCCACGGCCTCGGGACCGCGTCTGCGCGCCTCGGCGTGCGTGATCAGGGCCTTCCACAGCGCCCAGCCGCGTCCGCGGGCGAGCGTGGCGTCGTCCACGGGGAGCGCTCGCCAGAAGACGTCCCTGCTGCTGCCGGTGAAGAGCGTCCAGGCGATCGCCGTGTCGCAGGCCGGGTCGCCCACGGCGCAGGCGCCGAAGTCGATCACCGCGGCCAGCCGGCCGTCCACCGCCAGGAGGTTCGAGGGGGTCATGTCCCCGTGCACCCACACTGGCGGCCCGCGCCACTCGGCGGCCAGCACCGCCTCCCACACGGCCAGTGCCGCGTCCGTGTCGATCTCGTCGTCGAGCTCGTCCACGGCGGCTCGGGTCTCGGCGTCGTAGGTGCTCGGGTGTCCGCCGCGGTGGGCGCTGTGCTCGCCCGCCGGCGGCCCGTCGGTCGCGTCGACCTCGTGCAGGGCGCCTAGGAACCCCGCCAGGTCGCGGGCGAACCGGTCCAGGTCGGCGATCGCACCGGGCAGCGCGGGTCGGCCGTCGAGCCAGCGGTAGACGGACCACGGCCACGGGTAACCGCGGCCGGGCTCGCCCCTCGCCAGGGGCACGGGGACCGGGAGCGGGAGCCGCGGCGCCAGGTACGGCAGCCAGCGGTGCTCCTTGTCGACCTGCGGTACGTAGCCCTCGGCGGTGGGCAGGCGGACGGACATCGTGTCGCCGAGCCGGAAGGTGGCGTTGTCCCACCCGCTGAGCTCGACCGGTGTGACCGGCAGCTCCGCCCAGCGCGGGAACTGGTCCCTGACCAGGCACCTCACCAGCTCTGGGGTGATCCGTGACCTGTCCATCAGGGGGCACAGGGTAACAGCGGGTGCGGTCGGTGGCGGGAGCCGGTGCCGGGCCGACGCTGGCCAGGGTTCGGGCCTCGCTCGGCCGGTCTTCACCCGAAGTGGTACCCGCGCACGTGGATGGGCCCGGCGACCTCGGCCAGCCGCAGGGCCTTGAGCGTGAGCTGGTGGCCGGTGTCCTCGACGACGCCGTCCACCACCAGCATCGAGGCGTCGCGCAGCATCACGCGCTGCTCGTCCCACAGGTCGGGCGAGATGATCACCTGCGCCCTCACCGGCCCGTCCTCGATGACGAAGAACGCGAAGCCCTTGGCCGTGCCCGGACGCTGCCGGCCGACCACCAGCCCGCCCGTGAGCACCCGCGTCTTGCGCGGCGTGCGGCGCAGGCGCAGCAGCGGCACGCAGCCGAGCTCCCTGAGCTGGTCGCGCACGAGGTCGACGGCGTGGACCTCGAGCGTGCTCATGCGCGTCGTCTGGTAGTCCCACACGAAGCGCTCCGGCAGCGTCATGCGCGGCAGGTCCGGCGTCCTCACCGGCGGCGTGAACAGCGCCCGCGAGCCGGGAGCCTGGGCGCCCGCCAGCACGCCGGCGCGGTAGAGGGCCTCGCGGCGCGTCTGCACCGCGTCGAAGGCGCCGGCCCGCACGAGGGACTCGACGACGTCGCGCTCCAGGGCGACGCGCTGGTGGAGGTCGTCGACGTCGCGGTAGGGCCCGTGGGACAGGCGCTCGAGCATGATCGCCCGCGCCGCCTCCTCCGACACGCCCGTGATCGCCGAGAGGGGCGGGCGTATCGCCTTGACCTTGCCGCCGCCGGGGTCGTCCACGCGCTCGACGCGGAAGTGCACGCCGGAGCGGTTGACGTCGAAGGGCAGGAACGGCACGCCCCAGTCGCGCGCCTCGTGCCGCTTCGTCTGCCGCGACCACATGCCCGGCTCCTCGGTGAGGATCGCAGCCATGTACTCGGCGGGGTAGTGCACGCGCAGCCAGCCGCTGGCGTAGGCGTGCAGCGCGAACGCCCAGGCGTGCGACTCGGCGAACCCGAACCCCTGGTAGCCCTTCACGGCCTCGAAGACCTGCTCGGCGACCTCGCGAGTGCAGCCGACGTGCCGCATCGCGCCCTCGACGAAGCGCCGGCGGTCGGGCTCGATGTCCTCGAGGTCGGAGAACCCGGAGACCTTCTTCCTGAAGCGGTCGGCCTCGATCCAGCTCATGCCGGCGAAGTGCACGGCGATCCGGAGCACGTCCTCCTGGAACAGCAGCACCCCGTAGCTCTTCGAGAGCACCGGCTCGAGCGACGGGTGCCAGTACGTGACCGGCTCGAGGCCCTGGCGGCGGCGCAGGTACGGGTGCACGGTGCCCGACTGGATGGGTCCGGGGCGTATGAGCGCGATCTGGTGCGCGAGGTCCTTGAGGTTGCGGCTGCGCATCACGCGGCTCGTGTGCTGCTGGCTGGGGCTCTCGACCTGGAAGAGGCCGAGCGTGGCGCCCTCGCTGATCAGGTCCCAGACGCGCTCGTCGTCGGGCAGGTCGGCGAGGTCGAGCCACACGCCCTCCATGCGGAACACCTCCTCGCGGGCGCGCTCGAGCGCGGAGAGCATCCGCAGGCCCAGCAGGTCGAGCTTGATCAGGCCCATCGCCTCGGCGTCGTCCTTGTCGAGCTGCAGGAGCTTGATGCCGCCCGTGGAGCGCTCGAGGGGCGAGAAGTGGGTCAGCGGGTGGCGCGAGAGCACGACCCCGCCGGAGTGAGGGGCGATGTGCCGCACGTGCCCGCGCTCCATGCGCGAGAGGAGGTCGATGAAGACGTCGGCGACCGGGGCGTCGCCCAGCACCTCGCGCAGCGCCACCTCGGCCTTCTCCACCGACGCGGGGCGCAGGCCCCTGAAGTCGCGCCCGAGCGCCTTGGTCAGGCGGTTGCGCAGCTCGGGCGGCAGGCCGAGGGCGCGGCCGACGTCCTGTATCGCCAGCGGCATGCGGTAGGTGATCTTGTTGCAGACCATCGCCTCGGTCGTGGCGCCGAAGCGCTCCTCGACCCAGGCGAGCACCTCGTCGCGGCGCGACGAGGAGACGTCGATGTCCACGTCCGGCATGCTCGTCTTGCCGGTGTGGAGGAAGCGCTCGAAGAGGAGGTCGTGCTTGAGGGGGTCGGCCTGCGTGACGCCGAGCAGGTAGCAGACGATGCTCGCCGCCGCCGACCCGCGCCCCGCCGCGAGGATGCCGCGCTGGCGGCAGTAGTCGGTGACCTCGGCCGCGACGAGGAAGAAGTCGGCGAGGCCCAGCGCGCGGATCGTCGCCAGCTCCTTCTCGAGCCGCTGACGGGCCGTGGTGAGCGCCTCGCCCTCGTAGCGCTGCAGGAGGGCGGCGTAGCAGCGCTCCTCGATGTGCTCCTCGGCGCTGCGGCCGTCGGGGACGCGCGCCTTCGGCGGGATCAGGCGCTCGGGCAGCAGCTCGAAGTGGCTCCGCTCTGCCACCCAGTCGGCGTTCAGCGCCGCCTCGGGGAAGGGGAGGCGCTCCATGACCTCCTCGGGCGAGGGGAGGTGCTGGCAGGCGTTCTGCGGGCGCTTGGGGTGCGGCTCCTGCACGCTCACGCCGAGGCGCCCGCAGACCAGCGCGTCGTAGAGGCGGTAGTCGTCCGGGTCGAGGTAGCGCACCTCCGGCGCGGCCACGACGGGCAGCGAGAGGCTCTGCGCCAGCCGCCTGAGCACGCGGGCGCGGCGCTCGTCCCAGCGGTAGCGGTCGTGGAAGAGCTGCACGTAGAGCC
>DASVDQ010000021.1 GCA_036381035.1 Trueperaceae bacterium
GACCAGGGCCTTATGACGATGGCCCCGTCCTTCAGGAGCGCGACCTCGGGGCCGCGTCCGTTCGCCTCGTCGTGGCCGGCGGCCTGCGCCACGGCACCGCCGATGCGGAGCTGGGGGCTCAAGATGCGCTCGGCCCAGATCACCGCCTTCTCGTTGCCGCCGGCGCCGGCGTGGGCCAGGCCCCGCAGGGTGCCGATCACGATGATGTCGTCGTTGGCGAGGACCTCGGCGCCGGCGTTCACGTCGCCGAGGACCACCACGGAGCCCGTGGACTCGACGCGTCCGCCGCTGCGCACGGTGCGCGCGACGATAACGGTCTCGCCCCGCGACTGCAGCTTGTTCACCGGCGGACGCACGTCGGTGAACGTGCCGCCGGCGTCGCGCACGCTGCGGGCCACGGCCTCGATCACCTCGACCGGCGTCCTGTCGGAGACCTCGAGCGCGACCCTCTCCTTGAGCAGGTCGGCGTGGGCGTTGAGCGACTCCTCGACCTTGGCGACGTCGTCGCCGGGCTCGAGGCTCAGCAGTATGCCGCCGCGCGTACCCCTGGCCTTCACCGGGAAGCCTGCACCTCCACACCCTTGAGCTGCCAGTACCCGGCGAGGAAGTCCCGGGCCACCGGGACCGAGACGCGCGAGCTGGAGCCGCCGTACTCGATGAATACCACGAGGGCGATCTGAGGCTCCTCGACGGGGCTGAAGCCCATGAACCAGGCGTGGGTCCAATCGCCGCCGCGGCCGGTCTGGGCCGTGCCGGTCTTGCCGGCGACCGTCCACGGGTAGACGCGCGGGCCCATGGTGTTCGCCGAGGGGTAGTCGGTGAACATCAGCTCCATGCCGTCGATGAGCGTCTCCCAGTGGACGCCGGGCACCTGCGTGACGCGCGGCTCCATCACCTGGTCGCCGATGCGCTTGACGAGGAACGGCCGCGGCATCAGCCCGCGGTTGGCGATCGTGCACACGAACTGGGCGATCTGCACCGGCGTCGCCAGCACGTCGCCCTGGCCGATCACGGTGTTGAGGGTGAAGCCTGGGAGCCAGCCGTGCTCGTAACGGGGCTGGGCCCTCACCCACTGGTCGTCAGGTATGCGGCCGGCCTTCTCCTCGAGCAGGCCGACGCCGGTGGGGCGTCCGAACCCCAGCTCGCGGGCGCGCTCGACGAGGTCGGCGATGAAGGGCGCCCAGCCGCGACCGAAGTCGGGGGTCGAGTAGGCCGCGTTCCAGTAGTAGGTGTTGCAGCTGTCGGCGATCGCGTGGCGCACGTCGTACATGCCCTTGTCGAAGGTGGCCCAGTTGCGCCAGGTGATGCCGCCGTAGCGGAACACCGCGGTGCAGGGGAAGCGCTGGTCGGGCGTGACGTAGCCGTTCTCGAGCAGCGTCGAGGAGGTCACGACCTTGAACGTCGACGCCGGCGGGTAGGCCTCGACCGCGCGGTTCGTCAGCGGGTTGTCGTCGTCGTGGAGGATCGCCTCGACGGCCTCGGGGTCCGACGGCCGGTGCGTGAACACGTTCTGGTCGTAGGTGGGCGAGCTGGCCATCGCCAGCACCTCGCCCGTGCGCGGGTCGAGGGCGATGATCGCGCCCTTGGCCACGTCCTCCGTGGGCAGGCCGACGCGCAGGCGGTCCTCGTTCACGTACGTCAGCGACCGCTGCAGGACGTCCTCGGCCAGGCGCTGCAGCTGCGGGTCTATGGTGAGCACGACGTCGTAGCCGGGCTGGGCCGACCACAGCACGTGCGAGGCGACGACGGTGCCGCCGGAGTCCACCTCCACCTGACGCGCGCCCGCGCCGCCGAAGAGCGCCGCCTCGTAGGCCGCCTCGATGCCGGAGACGCCCACCAGGTCGTTGACCGAGTAGCCCGGGTTGCGCACGGGGTCGGCCTGCTGCGTGTAGCCGACGACCTGCGCCGCCAGGTTCGTGGGGTAGGTGCGCTCGATGCGCTCGCGCAGGTAGAGGTTCTCGCTGCCCGCCACGCGCTCCTCGACCGCCGGCACCAGCTCGTCTGGGATGTTCCACACGGCCACGGCGCCGCTCACGACCTCCTCCGGCTTCGTAGGGTCGGGCTCGCGCAGGTCGCCGGTGACGCCCAGCAGCGCCTTGATGCGCTCCCACTCGGGCGCCGGCCCGCCCCTGTACATGAGGTCGTGGGCCACGCGGTCGTCGGCCAGCACGGTGCCGTCGCGCGCCAGGATCCGTCCCCTGAGCGGCGTGATGCGCTGCTGGGCCAGCGAGTTCTGGATGCTCTTGAGCGCGTACTCCTCGGTCCGCACGAGCTGCAGGACCATGAGCCGCCCGGTGAACACCGCCAGGACGGTGAAGAAGAACGCCAGCAGGAGGCGCATCCGCGCGACCATCAGATGAGCTCCTTCTGCAGCACGCGGCTCTTGTCGAGGAGCGCGGCGCTCCACGGCAGCACGAGCAGCCCGGCCAGCACGGTGAGCGCGCTCTCGACGGCGACGACGGCGCCGAGCCTGTCGAGGCTGTACGGCCCGCCGACGAGCCAGGCGAGGAGCAGGGCCATCACGGCCCACTTGCCCACCACGGCGACGAAGACGACGAGCAGGCGCTCGAGGGCGCCCGCGTTCGTGAGCTGCGCGCGCACGAACGTGGCGGCCAGCGCCCCGCCGGCCAGCGCCATCGCGTGCATGCCGAGGACCCCCTGGCCGGCGACGTCCTGGACGAGGCCGATGCCGTAGGCGACGAGCACGAGCTGCCACGGCTGGACCCGCCACAGGAGGGTCAGCGCCGCGAGGAGGAAGAGGTCGGGCGCCGGCAGCGGCGCGAGGAGCGCCGAGAGGAAGCCCTGCGACACGAGCAGGACCAGGTAGAAGAGCACCAGGCGCATCGCGTCAGTCTAACCAGGGGCTCAGCCGCGCCCCATGGGCGGCGCCGGCCCCTGCCGGGAGCCGAGCCGGACCGGGGCCGGGCCGCCACGAGGTCCGGCGCACGCGGCTATGCTGGCCTGCATGCCCGACGGTACTGCGGCTCGACGCGGCGCGGCGGCGAAGCGTTTCACCGTCGAGCGCGCCCCCGCCGACCTCGCGGGTCGGCGGGCGTTCGCCGCGCGGGTCGTCGCCCACCTGGCCAGGCACGAGGCCGAGAACAACCTGCCCATAGGGGTCGCGAACTCCGTGGCCGACGGCCTCTACACCGGGGACGACGTCGAGCTCCTCCTCGCCGTCGACGCCGCCGGCGAGACCCGCGCCGCCCTCGTGATGACCCCGCCGCACCACCTGCTCGTGGCCTACGGCGACGACGAGGACGCGCGCGCGACGCTCCTCGCCGACATGCGCTCGCGCGGCGCGGTGCCGCCCGGCGTCACGGGCATCGAGCCGGACGCCGCGGCGGTCGCGCGCTGGTGGGCCGAGGGCGAGGGGCTCGCGGTGCGGCAAGGCATGCGCCAGGGCGTGTACCGTCTCTCGCGCGTGCTGCCTGCGGCCAGGGCGCCCGGCAGCGTGAGGGTCGCGACCGCCGGCGACGCCGCGCTGGTCGTGCCGTGGTTCGAGGCCTTCTACGCCGAGGTGAACGTGCACATCTGCTCCCCGGAGGAGGCCTTCCGCCTCTTCATCGGCCACGAGTACCGGCGGCTCTACCTCTTCGAGGTGGGGGGCGAGCCGGTGAGCCTCGCCGGCCTGGGAGCGCGCACGCCCCACGGACGGCGCATCGGGCCGGTCTACACGCCGCCGCCGTTCCGTCGGCGCAGCTACGCCGAGAGCCTAGTGGCGAGCGTGAGCGAGGGCGTGCTGGCCGCTGGCTACCGCTTCTGCTTCCTCTACACCGACCTCGCGAACCCCACCTCGAACCCGCTCTACGAGCGGATCGGGTACGAGCGCATCGCGGAGTCCGCCGAGTACGGCCTGGTGCGACCGGGCGGTTGACGGCGGGCGGGACGGGCGGCGCGCCTCGACCGAACCCTGCCGGGCACGCCCCGCGGACGCGTCCACGAGGTCCCTAGCCCGCCTGACGAGCAGGGCCCGCCCCGCCGACCCCCTGGTAACTTGGCGCCCATGGCGATGCTCCTCATCCACGGCGGCGCCGGCACCGTGCCGGAGAGGTACCGGGACGCCTACCGCGCGGGCCTGCGGGAGGCGGCCGACGCCGGCTACCGCGAGCTCCTGGCCTCCGGCGACCCGGTCGGCGCGGTGATCGCGTCGGTGAGCGCGATGGAGTCGAACGAGCGGGCCTTCAACGCCGGGGTGGGCGGCGCGCCCACGCGCGAGGGGCGGGTGGAGCTCGACGCCTGCGTGATGGCGAGCGACGGCAGCGCCGGGGCGGTGGCGGCGGTGACGAACTCGCGGAACCCCGTGCGGCTGGCGGAGAAGGTGCGTACGTCGACGCCGCACGTGATCCTCGCGGGCGAGGGCGCCGAGCGCCTCGAGGAGCATCCGGTGCCGAACGAGTCCCTGCTCACGGAGCGCACGAGGGAGGAGCTCGAGCGTTGGCGACAGCGCGGCACGGACAGGCCCGGACGCGGCACCGTGGGGGCGCTGGCGCTGGCCGACGACGGCCGGCTGGCCGCCGCCACCAGCACCGGCGGCATCCTGGCCCAGTACCCGGGACGCCTCGGCGACACGCCCGTGCCCGGCGCCGGCACCTGGTGCGACGAGCGCCACGCGCTGTCGGGCACCGGCATCGGCGAGGCGTTCCTCCGCAGCGCGGCCTGCCGCTCCGTGGCCCTGCGCATCGACCTGGGCGCGAGCCCCGCGGAGGCGCTGCAGGCCGGCCTCGACGACCTGGTGCGGGCGAGGGGCGACGGCGGCTTCATCTACCTCGGGCGGGACGGCCGCTTCGGCTTCGCCTACAACACGCCCATGCTGGCCCTGGCGTACAGGACGTCCCGAGCCTCCTACGAGGACGTGCAGCAGGAGCCGGGAGTGCACCTCTTCGACGACCGCTAGGGGCGCCTACCCCGGGGTCGCGGAGGCCTGCCAGCCGGGACGCCGCGTCCGCGCGGGGCGCCCCCGAGCGGTCGGCGCTGCGGGGCGGGGCTGACGGCTCTCCCGGGTCAGGCCCCGCCGCGCCGCGCGGCCAGCACGAGCAGCGCGTCGCCGAACTCGTGCCAGAGGTAGCCGCGCTCCTCGGCCGCCGCGTAGCAGCGGTGCACCAGCTCCTCGCCCGCGACGGCCTCGACCAGCGCCCGGTGCGAGGCGCCGGCCTCGTGCCAGCCGGTCAGGAGCCCGTCGACGGCCCTCACCCCGCGCTCCGGGCCTATCAGCAGCTCGGTGCGCCCGCTGCCGGGGTGGACGACGCCGGCGGAGTCGGCGACGGTCTCGAGGGCACGGGCCGCGGTGGTACCCACGGCGACCACCCTCCGGCCGGCTGCGCGCGCCTGGTTGACGAGCCGCGCGGTGGTCTCGCCCACCTCGTAGCGCTCGGCGTCGGGCCTCTCGCCGGCCTCGAAGGACGCCACGCCGCAGTGCAGGACCACGGGGGCGAAGACGACGCCGGTAGCGGCGAGCCGGGCGACGAGCCTGGCCGTGAACGGCCGGCCCGCGCTCGGCATCTCGGCCGAGCCGGGCGTGCTGGCGAAGACGGTCTGGTAGGCGCTCAGGGGCCGCGCCCGACGCTCGTGTGCGTAGCGGATGGGCTGGCCGTGTCGCCGCAGGTAGGCGAGCACGTCGCCCACGCCCCGCAGCTCGGCGAGCCACAGGCGCGGCGAGCGGGCGTCGCGCGCCAGCAGCTCCGCCGCGGCGCCCGCCGGCAGCTCGACCTCGCCGCCGGCGAACTCCCGCCAGGGCGCCGAGCCGACGCCCAGGGGCCGACGCGGCTCCACCGTCCACACGGCGCCGGCCACCGGTGAGGAGAGGTGCAGGCGCACCGGCCCCTCGGCGCCGACCCCGTCGAGGGCCGCCGGCACCGTGGCCGAGACGTTGACGACGAGCACGTCGCCGGGCGCCAGCGCCTCGGCGATGCCGTCGAAGCGTCCGTGGGAGATCGCGCCAGTGGCGGCGTCGGCGATCATCAGCCTGACCGCGTTCCGCGGTCGGTAGCCGGACGCCGGGGCGCGGGACGGGGCCCCCGCGGAGCCGGTCCGCGCGGCCGCCCCGGCACCCGGAGCCGCGACCGGTCCGCCGCCCGGCGACGCGCCGCGCGTCGTCAGCGTCACCCGGGCACCTCCTCCGCCCTGGCGAGGTAGCGGCCGGACGGCGGGCGCTCGTCCACGAGGCGCAGGATGCCGGGCACGCTGGCGCTCGGCGGCGGGCGGTCCGAGACGTCCTCGCCCGGGTAGGCGTCCTGCTGCATGCGCGTGTTCATGTCGCCCGGGTCGACCCAGTAGACGCGCACGCGCGGCTGCTCGGCGGCCAGGACGCGGCTCAGCTGCTCGAGCGCGGCCTTCGAGGCGCCGTAGCCGCCCCAGCCCGCGTAGCCCTCGACGGCGGCGTCCGAGGTCACGTTCACGACCGCGCCGCCCGCCGCCTCCAGCGCCGGCAGGCAGGCCTGGACCAGCGCCAGCGGCGCGAGGACGTTCGTCTCGATGACCTCCCTGAGCGCGGGGAGCGGGTAGTGGGCCAGGCCGGGCAGCGGCGTCGGTCCGAGCGTGGAGGCGTTGTTGACGAGCAGCTCCAGGGCGCCCAGCTCTCTCGCCGCGGCCACGAGGCGCTCGCGGTGGACCGGGTCTGTCACGTCGCCGGGGACGGCGCGTACGCGGGGCCCGAGGCCGGCGACCGCCTCGGCCAGCTCGCCCCCGTGGCGCGCGTCGACGACGACGCTCCAGCCGCCTGCCACCAGCCGCTTGGTCAGCTCCAGCCCCAGGCCGCGGGAGGCGCCGGTGACGATGGCGACGCGCCCGTCCGCCGTGCCGTCTTCGTCGGTTCGCGGAGGGTTCATGGCCGCAAGGTACAACTTCAAGTAAACTTCAAGTCAATGGCCCTGCCCAGCCACATCACGATCGGCGAGCTGGCCCGCCGCACCGGCGTGGCCACGTCGGCGCTGCGGTTCTACGAGCAGCGCGGCCTCATCAGGTCGGAGCGCACTTCCGGCAACCAGCGACGCTACCCGCGCGCCACGGTGAGGCGCGTCTCGGTCATCCGCGCCGCCCAGCGCTGCGGCATCTCGCTGGCCGAGATCGCCTCGGTGCTCTCGCGCCTGCCGGACGACCGCACGCCCACGGCGGCTGACTGGCACGAGCTCTCCACGGCCTGGCGCCAGAGCCTCGACGAGCGCATCGCCACGCTCCAGGGCCTGCGCGACAAGCTCACGGGCTGCATCGGCTGCGGCTGCCTCTCCCTCGACCGCTGCTGGCTCGTCAACCCCGACGACCAGGCGGCGAGCGGCGGTCCCGGTCCGCGGTTCCTCACCTAGCCGCTCGCCCCGTCGGCCCGCGGGCGCGGCCTCGCCCCCCGCTGGCATGGCGAGCGCCGTCGACCGGCGGGTCTCGCGGCCGCTATGACCTGCGCCCGCCCTGGGGCGGCGCCCCGGCCGTTGCGGACCGGGCCGCCGAGGGCGCCTACTTCCCGAAGATCTCCGGCAGCTCCTCCATGGCCACCAGCACCTCGCGCGGCTTGCTGCCCGTGTGCGGCCCCACGATGCCGAGGGCCTCGAGCGAGTCCATGAGCTTGCCCGCGCGGGCGTGGCCGACGGACAGGCGCCGCTGCAGGCGCGAGACGCTGGCCTGGCCCTCGCTGATCACGAGCTCGGCGGCGGCGCGCAGCTTGTCGTCGTTCCAGTCGATGAGGCCGCTGGCCGTCGACTCGTCGGCGGGCGGCGGGTCGAAGTCGGCGCCGTACGCCTCCACGAAGTCGTCGTCGAAGTACTGCCGGCGCAGGAACTCGGCCAGCCTGGCGATCTCGTTCTCGCTGACGAACGGCCCCTGGAGGCGCACGGCTTTCACCAGGCCCGGCTGGTAGAAGAGCATGTCGCCCAGGCCGATGAGACGCTCGGCGCCCATGCCGTCGAGGATCGTGCGGGAGTCGTGGCTCGAGGAGACGGCGAACGCCATGCGCGCCGGCACGTTGACCTTGATCAGGCTCGTGAGGATGTCCACCGACGGGCGCTGGGTGGCGAGGATCAGGTGCATGCCGGTCGCGCGCGCCATCTGCGCCAGCCGCATGATCGACGACTCGACCTCCTTCGGGCTCGTGATCATGAGGTCGGCCAGCTCGTCGATGACGATGACGATGAACGGCATCGGCGGCATGTCGAGGTTGCGCGCCTTCTCGTTGTACTGGTCGAGGTTCTTCGCGCCGATCTTCGACATCATCTGGTAGCGGCGCTCCATGTGAGCCACGGCGCCGATCAGCACCCCGGCGGCGTCCTTCGGGTTCGTGACGACGGGACGCAGCAGGTGGGGGATGCCGTCGAAGGGCGTCAGCTCGACCATCTTCGGGTCGATCATCAGGAAGCGCAGCTCGGTCGGCAGGAACCTGAACAGCAGCGAGGCGATCAGCGCGTTCACCGCCACCGACTTGCCCGAGCCGGTCGAGCCGGCGATGAGCAGGTGCGGCATGCGGGCGAGGTCGCCCACGACCATCTCGCCGTCGATCGACTTGCCGAGCACGAGCGGCAGGCGCGCCTTCGAGCGCTTGTAGGTGGGCGCCTCAACGGCCTCGCGGAAGCGCACGAGCTCGCGGTGGGCGTTCGGCACCTCGAGGCCGATCACGCTCTTGCCCGGGATCGGCGCCTCGATGCGCACGGACCCCACGGCCATCGCCAGCGCCAGGTCGTCGGAGAGGTTCGCGAAGCGGCTGATCTTCTCGCCCGGCGCCGGCTCCACCTCGAAGCGCGTGACGGTCGGCCCGCGCACGGCCGCGACCACCCGGCCGCCCAGCTTGAAGTTCGCCAGCGTCTCGTCGATCTGCCTGACGCGCGCGCGGTGCTCCTGGAGCATCTGCTCGCGGTCCTGCGGCGAGGCCTCGACGTCGTCGAGGAGCGCGACGGGCGGCACCTGGATGTCGATGGCGCCGACGGGCTCGCGCGACGGGGCCTCCTCGCCGCCCTCGTCGGCTGCCCCCGAGGCCACGACCGTGAGCGGCGGCGCCCGGTGCGCGCGCGCCGGCTGCGCCGCCGCGGATGCGCCCTGGGGCGCGGCTCCCACGGCGACCAGGTCGTCGAGCAGGGCGTCCTCGACCCCCGCGCCCGGCGCGTCCCAGGGCAGGTCGGGCTCGGCGGTCCATGCGGCCGCGTCCTGTCCGCCTAGGCCGTCGGTGTCCACGGCCTCCACGCCGGCCGCCGACGCCTCCTCCCGCTCGGCGGCGGCGCGCTCGGCCATGGCCGCCCGCTCGGCCGCCGCCCGCCTGGCGACGGCGGCGAGAGCCGCCCGCCAACCCTCGAGCTGGGAGAGGACCGCGCGGCCCTTGGCGTCGAGCTCGCCGGCCAGGGTGGCGTCGTAGTCCTCGACCTCCGCGACCGGCTCCCCCTCCCTGACCTCCGCCAGGGCGTCCACCAGCTCGCGCCACGGCTCCAGCGCCTCGGCGTCGAGGCCGAGGCGGTCGGCCTCGCGCTCGAGCTCGCGGAACGCCTCGACGCGGCGCGCGTGCGCCGCCGACGCCTCGACGAGCCGCCGCGGCGCCATGCCCTTGAGGGACCGCCGGTCGAGGTCGCGCTCGCGGGTCAGCTTCCTGTTGCGCTCCATCAGCGCCGTGAGGTCGAGGGCCAGCCCCTTGCGCAGGCGGTCGAGGGCCTGCGCGGCCTGGCCGGGCGCCGTGACCGGGTCGTCGATCGCCTGCTTCAGCGCTGCGCACCAGGCCTCGAAGGTGCCGACCCCCGGCTCGGGAGGCAGCGCCGCCTCGGCGTCGAGGTGGGCGCCGAGGTCGGCGGCGCGGTCGCGGGCGAAGTCGGCCACGGCGGACTGCCACGCCTTCAGGTCGGCCCTGGCGTCGCGCAGGCCCTGGGGCGTGGGCGCGCGCATCTCGCGGTGGGCCGCCCTCACCTCGGCGCGCCACCGGTCCAGCTCGGCGCTGGACGGGTAGAGCTCGCTCAGCGCCTGCAGGTCCTTGTCGAGCTCGGCGAGGCCCTTACGCACCAGCGCGGCGTCGGCGTGGAACGCGGCGCGGTCCTTGGCGGTGCGCCGCGCCCGCGCCGCGGCCTCGTAGGCCGTGCGCACCGCGTCCGCCGCCGCCCGCAGCGACAGCGTCAGCGTGCGGAACGGGCGCCAGCCGCGCAGGAGGTCGTGGCCCAGCGCGGCCACGACGACGGCCGGCACGACGGCGACGACGCCCCAGGTGGGGCCGAGCGCGGACCTGAGGCTGGCGCCCCAGGCCCCGGCCACGTCGGGCCGCACGGCGGCCGAGACGCCCCACAGGCCCGCGACGAGCACCAGGTAGCCGAGCAGGACCCGCGGCCACCAGGACGGGTTGCGCCGCAGGAGGAAGAAGCCGCCCAGGACCAGCGGCGGGACCGCCAGGCAGTAGGCGGCCCAGCCGACGTTGCCCGTCAGCGCGCCGCGCACGGTCCGCCCCAGCTCGCCGGACGGGATCGCGGGCACGAGCACGCCGACGAGGAACAGGCCCGCGGCCGTCAGGACCAGGCCCAGGGCCTCGATGTCGGGCGTCTTGTCGCCCTGACGTTGCCGTTCCCGTCGGCTCTTGCGCACGTCGCCGAGTCTACCGCCTCGGGGGTAGGTGCCCGAGGGGAGAACTGGTACACTTCGCCGCGAACTGAGCACATGTGAAGCTGTGGCGAGGATGAGCGTTCGGCAGTGAAGGGCTTGGGCTACGGGAGCGGTCGCCCAGGGCCGGCGTTGATGTTCGGGTTGTGGGGCCTGGCCGGCGCCGCCGTCGTCACCCTCCCGCTGTCGGCGGGCCGGTTCATGCCCTGGCACGGCTTCCTCATGGCCGTGCCCTTCATGGCCGCCACCGCCTGGTTCGGCTGGACCGTGGCGGCGTTCCTCGTGCCGATCTCGCTGCTCCTCGTGTGGGGCTTCGACGTCACCGGCGGGGCGGGCCCGTTCGGCGCCGGCTCGTACCTGGGGCTCATGCTGACGATGCTGCTGGCCACCGTCGTCGGCGACCGCATGCACCGCGTCTGGCGCGAGTCCGAGGCCAGGGCGCGCGGCAACGAGCGGCGCGCTCGCCTGCTGCAGCAGGCCGCGCTGGAGCTGGACCAGGCCGACGACGACGCCCACCTCTTCTCCGCCGCCCCGCGGCTCCTCTCCGACATCCTCACCTTCACCCACGCCGAGCTGTTCGTGCCCGAGGGCGACGGCCTGACGCTCGCCAAGGCCTGGCGCTGGGACGCGAAGCCCGGCTTCCGCGTGCCGCTCACCTCGGTGATAGGGCGCGCCTACCGCACGGGCGAGCCCCAGTACGTCCCCGACACGGCGCGGGACGCCGAGTTCGTCGTCGCCCCCGGCGCCGTGCCGACGCGGTCGGAGCTGGCGCTGCCCGTCAAGGTCCGCGGCGAGGTGAGGGCCGTCATCAACCTCGAGCACACGGCGCCCGACGCCTTCTCCGGCGACGACCACGACACGCTGCGGGCCTTCACCCGCATCGTCGCCGAGGTCCTCGAGCGCCTCGACGCCAGGGCCGAGCTCGACGCCGAGCGCCAGGAGCAGGAGTTCCTGGCCCGCCTCTCGCACGCGCTGCTGCACGCCGACGACGCCAAGCAGGCGGCCAGCACCGCCGTCACCGACCTCGTGAGGTTCCTCGGCCTCGACGCCGGCGGGGTGCTCGAGCTGCGTCAGGCCAGGGTGCGCCCGCTGGTCCGCGTCGGCACCCTGCCGCCGGCCATCGCGAGCCGCGCGGAGTCCGGCCTGGAGTTCGCCGGCCTGATCGAGGAGACGTGGCTGCAAGGACGACAGGTGCAGGTGCCCGACCTCCAGGAGCGGCGCCTGTCGGGCGGCGCCTTCGCCTGGCTGGAGGGCGAGGGCGGGGTGAGGACGGTGGTCCTCTCACCCCTGCACAACGGCCAGGGCGACGTGAGGTACCTCCTCGGGCTCGTCAGCCTCGGCCGGCCCAAGCCCCTGAGCGAGCGCCAGTTGACGCTCGTGAGGCGCGCGGCGGAGGCGCTGGGCGCCGCCCTCAGCCGCGTGGTGCTGAACAAGCAGCTCTTCGCCACGCTGGACGTGATAGGCCAGCTGGCCCGCGCCGAGGCCCCCAGCACGCTGTTCCAGCGCGCGGCGGAGGCGGCGGTCGACCTGATCATCGGCGCCGAGGCGGCCAGCGTCCTCGTGCGCGACGGCGACCTCTACCGCTTCGAGGCGGCTGTGGGCTACGACCTCGACGCGATCAAGGAGGGCGCGGGGCCGTTCACGCTCGCCGAGCAGCTCAAGTGGTACGCCGGCTCGGAGGCCGACTTCAGGCGCGGCATCGGGCGCATCGCCCGCGGCGAGGACGTCATGCGCTTCTCGATCGCCAGCTCGAACGAGAGGACGCCGGCGAACCTCGCCGCCGCCCGCGTGCCGGACATCAAGGCGAACATCGTCATCCCCATCACCGAGGGCTCCGAGGTCGTGGCGCTCCTCAACGTCGACAACTTCTCCAGCGAGGCCGCCTTCAGCTCGAACTCGCTGCGCATCGCCGAGGCGTTCGCGCAGCACATCGCCGTGATCGTGCGGCAGGTCGAGCAGGTCAGGCGCCTCGAGGAGAGCCTCGTCACCGACGGCCTCACCCGCCTGGGCAACAGGGAGGGCTTCCAGCGCCGCCTGCAGGCCGAGCTGGCCCGGGCCGAGCGGTACGGCCACCCGCTGAACCTCGTGATGGTGGACCTCGACAACTTCAAGCAGATCAACGACCGCTTCGGGCACGCCGCCGGCGACGCGGCGCTGGTCGCCGTGGCCGACTCGCTGACGCGGCACCTGCGCTCCTCCGACCACGCCTTCCGCTGGGCCGGCGACGAGTTCGTGCTGCTGCTGCCGGAGGTGCGGCCCGAGGAGGCCCAGGCGGCGGCGGAGCGCTTCGTCGAGCTCGTCTCCCAGATCGAGGTTCACGGGGTCAGCCTGGCGGCCTCGGTGGGCGTGGCGTCCTACCCCATGGACGGCCACGACCCCGAGACCCTGCTGCGGCGGGCCGACGACCTCATGTACTTCCGCAAGCAGCGCAGCCGCCCCACCGAGGCGACCTGAGGCGCGCGGGCGGCCTCCCGCCGCGCCCCGAGGAGGGCGCCTCCCTGCCCTGCGCCGTCCGGGCGCGCCGCCCCGGGCCGCCTCAGGCGAAGGGGAGGTCCTCCTCGTCGAGGTCCTCCGGGTCCACGTCGGGCGGCACCGACAGGAACTCGCGCCGGCTGAGCACGTAGTCCTCGAGCACGACCTTCGCGAACGCGACGGTCGGCACCGCCAGCAGTGCGCCCACGAGCCCGAACAGCCCCAGGCCGGCCATGATCGCCAGCAGCACGGTCACGGGGTGCAGGTTCGTGGAGCGCGAGAGGACCAGCGGCGAGAGGATGTTGCCCTCGACCTGG
Organism: Trueperaceae bacterium; assembly: GCA_036381035.1. NCBI lineage: Bacteria > Thermotogati > Deinococcota > Deinococci > Trueperales > Trueperaceae > Trueperaceae bacterium. Next base: position 13,335 of record DASVDQ010000021.1, read on the forward strand.
TTCGCGATCACGAAGACGCCGATCGTGAACAGGGCCGTCAGCGGGCTCACGGTGAGCGCGAGCAGGACGGCGGGCACGGCGCCGATCACCGGCCCGAGGTAGGGCACGAGGTTGAACACGGCCGCCAGGAAGGCGATCGCCGTGGCCAGCGGCACGCCGAGGATCGTCAGGCCGATCCAGATCGTCACGCCCACGATGGCCGTGATGAGGAGCTGGCCCCTGAGGTAGCCGCCGACGGCCGTGTCGGCCTTCTCGCTCACCTCGGTGAAGATGCCGTGGTAGCGCGTGGGCACCAGGCGCCTGAACTGGGCCGTGAAGCGCGGGTAGTCGTAGAGGAAGTAGACGCTGGCCAGCACGATCAGCACGATCTGCAGGCCCGTCGAGATCACGACGGTGGCCCCGGTGTAGAGGATGCCCGGCCCGCGGCTGAGGAAGCTCTCCATCAGCGTGGCGAAGTCGCTGCCCAGCTGCTGCAGCGCGGCGATGACGCGGTCCCTGATCTCGGTGCCGAGGATCCCGTTCGGGTCCACGTCCTGGAGCCCGTCGGAGAGCAGGAACGGGATCCTGTCGAGCCACGTCAGGACGCGTCCCTGGACCTCGCCGACGATGCGCGACAGGCTCTCGAACGCGTCGGGGAGCAGGTTGACGAAGGTGGCGGCCTCGGCCACCACCTGCGCGACCAGCATCGAGCCGAGCGTGACGAGGCCGCCCAGCAGCACGTAGGTGACGAACACGGACCAGCCGCGGTTGAGCCGCAGGCGCATCAGCAGGCCGACGAGCGGGTTCAGGATGTAGGCCAGCAGGAAGCCGAACAGCGCCACCTGCAGCGCGAACATGTAGCCGGCCCTGGCGCGCCACAGGACGACCAGGGCGAGGACGATGAGGCTGACGTAGACGACGGCCCGTACCCACGGGTGCCGCCACGCCCACCTGAGCGCGGGGAGCTGCTCCTCCGCCGGGCGCGGGTCGGGGCTGACGCGGGTCTCCCTCATGGCCCCACGAACAGGGACGCGGCCTCGAGCCTGACCTGCTCGGGGGTGAGGCCCTCGCCGAAGTACCGTCCCTCGTCGGGCCACACCTCGAAGCGCAGGCGGGGCCGTTCCCGACCGCCAGCCGCCCCGGCGTCGGTGCCGGAGTTCCCCACGTAGCCGACCACCTGGCCACGATACACAGTGCGCCCGACGCTCACGCCGCTGGCCACACCGGACAGGTGGCCGTAGCGCAGCACGGTGCCGCCCGAGGTCTGTATCCACACCTGGCGCCCGCGGAGCAGGTCGAGCTCCTCCTCGGTGGCGCCGTCCTCGACCTCCTCGAGCAGGCGCTCCCACCTCTCCGCGGAGAGCTCCGCGTAGGCGAGGTCGGCCCTGATCACCTGGCCGGCCGCGGCGGCGATCACCGCGGCGCCGTAGGTGACGGGCACGTCGAGGTCGCCGTCGACGAAGTCGAAGCCCTGGCTGACGCCGGCGCGGTAGGGGCGCGGCGCGCCGGGCAGGTTCGAGTCGCTGCGCGGGAGCCTCGCGCCCGGGATGGGGAACCACAGGCCCTCCGGACCGTAGGCGGCCGCCTCCCCCCTGCCCGCCGGCGCGGGCGGCGGAACCTCCCCTCTCCCTGCGTCCCCGGCGGGCGCCGCGGGTCTGGCGAACAGCAGGACCGACACCACGACGGCGTAGACCGTGACGGCCGCGAGCACGTACCAGCCGGGCTTGACCCTGCGCACGCGCGGAGTCTAGCTCAGCCGTCACCCACGCACTCCAGCACCGCCAGCAGGGGCCTGTGGCCGCCGTGCTCCACGCGCCGTGCCGCCACCGTCCGCCAGCCGCCCTCGCGCAGCAGCCTCTCGACGAGCCTGACCTCGTGGCTGAGCAGCGCGAAGCGCCCGCCGGGGGCCAGGTGGCGCCGGGCGGCGGCGAGCAGCGCGCGGTACAGCGTCTCGTTGGCGGCGTGGTCGCCGACGGCGTCGCCCCACGGCGCGTCGGCCGCCACGACGTCGAACGCGCCGGGCACCCTGAAACCGGGCCGGGCGACGTCGTCGACGACGAGCTCGGCGCCCTTAACCCCGGCCGCCGCGAGGTTGCGCCGCGCGCAAGCCACGGCCTCGGACGAGACGTCGACGCCCACGAGCGGGCCGCCGGGACCGGCCAGAGCACGCTCCACGAGCAGCGTGCCGGAGCCGCACATCAGGTTGAGGTACGAGCCGCCGGCGCCCGCGAGGTCGGCCATCGCCGCCGCCACCGTCGCGTTCGCCCCTCCCGGCAGGTTGCACACGCGCCAGGGGCGGGTCGAGAGCGGCCGCGGCGTCAGGCGCAGCAGGGCCTCCCAGCCGGACCCCGACCGGCGGAAGCGCGCCAGCAGCTCACCCCCGTCGGGCTCGTGCGCGAGGCCGGTGGACGCGGCGAGGGCCTCGGCGAGGCGCCGGAACGCGGGGGAGTCGACGCCGGCGGCGGCCAGCCTGAAGCCGCGCATGCCGGCCGCCTCCGCGACCTGGCGCACCGCGCCGGAGAGCCGCCGGAACGCGGCGTCGCCGAGCAGCGCCTTGGGCCGCGGGACGTCGAAGGCCAGCGACAGGTAGACGGCCGAGGCGAGGCGCGAGCGCCGCAGCACCCTGGCGACCTCCGGGTGGTCGAAGCGGACCTCGCCTCTCCCCTCTGCCACGGACGCGGCGCCCAGCCGCCGCAGCTCCGCGGCGGCGAGGTCCTCGAGCCCGGAGACGACGTCGGCGACGTAAGGGGCGCTGCGCACGCCGCATGCTATAGGCCCGGCGCACCGCCGACCGGGCCCGCTCGGCACGCGGCTATGATGGTCCCGTGCCTCGACCCAGCCCAGACTCGGCCGCGGCAGGCCAGCCGAAGTTGCCATGACGCCAAGCCGCCAACAGCCCCTGGGCCGCGCCGGCGGTCCGGGGGAGGGCTAGCGCATGCGGGCGGCCGCGCGCGTCGGGAGGCCGCGCGTCTCCGCCTTCCGGCGCCGCGAGTGGCTCACCGGGTACCTCTTCGTCCTGCCGGCGACGCTGATCATCGGCGTCTTCGGGATCTTCCCCATCGGCTACGCGATCTACATGAGCCTGCACCGCTGGCGCATCCGCCGGGGCGCCTTCATCGGGCTCGAGAACTACCGCGACGTCCTCGGCGACTGGTGGGGCGCGCTGGCGTTCTTCGGCGGGCTGCTCCTGGTCCTGGCCGCGCACTGGCTGTGGACCGACGCCTTCAGGCGCGACGAGGGCACCGTCCCCCTCGTCGGTCGTCTCCTGGGAGCGCTCGTGCTACTCGGCTCCGGCGTGTCCGTCTCGCTCGGCTGGCGCCTGATGACGGCGGAGGGGGACCGCCGCTTCCTGGCCGGGCTGACCCGCACCGTCTACTACGGCTTCGGCTCGGTGCCCGTGCAGATCGTGCTGGCCCTGGTCATCGCCACGCTGCTGTTCCAGAACCTGCGCGGGCAGGAGCTGTTCCGCATGCTCTACTTCCTGCCCTACGTCACGCCGGCGGTGGCGGCCGCGGCCGTGTTCCGCAACATCTTCAGCCCGCGGCCCGAGCGTCCCGCCAACACGGTCCTCGAGTGGCTCGGCCTCCCGCCGCAGCAGTGGCTGTTCGAGACGCGGCCCATCACCGAGGTGCTCTTCGGCGGCCTCTTCGACAGGCTGGGGATCGACCCCTCCGGCTTCTGGGCCGGCCCGTCGCTGGCGCTGGTGACGGTGATCGTCTTCGGCGTCTGGACCTACACCGGCTACAACGCCGTGATCTTCCTCGCCGGCCTCGGCAACATCCCCAAGCAGCTCTACGAGGCGGCGGCCATCGACGGCGCCACGCGCCTGCAGCAGTTCAGGCACATCACGGTGCCGCTGCTCTCGCCCGTGACGTTCTACCTGACGGTGCTGGGCTTCATCGGCACGTTCCAGGCGTTCACGCACATCTACGTCATGCGCTCGCCCAGCACGAGGGACGCCGTCGACACCGCGTCCATAGTGATCTTCGACACCTTCTACGGCCGCAACAACTTCAGCCTCGCCGCGGCGCAGTCGGTGATCCTCTTCGTGATCATCCTCATCCTCACGCTGCTGCAGAACCGCTTCTTCGGGCGGAGGGTCGTCGGTGTCTGAGCAGGCGCTGGGGACCGTGGCCGCCGAACCGCCGCGGACCGTGCGGACCGCCGCCGCGGCGCGCGAGCCCTACGAGTTCAGGCTCGCGCACCTGCCCGTCTACCTCGCGCTGCTGATCGGCGCGGTCGTGTCGATGAGCCCGTTCCTCTACATGGTCTCGACCAGCCTCATGACCCTCGGCGAGACGATCAACAGGCGGCTGCTGCCCCGTTCGCCGCAGTGGTCGAACTACCGGACGGCCTGGTCGGAGGCCGACTTCGCCCTCTACTTCCGCAACAGCGTGATCATCACGGCGCTGGTGATCGCCGGCGTGCTCGTCACCTGCACGCTCGCCGGCTACGCCTTCGCGCGCATCGAGTTCCCGGGACGCGACGCGATCTTCCTCGTGCTGCTCGCCACGCTGATGATCCCCGGCACCGTGACGTTCCTGCCCAACTTCCTCATGATCAGGGGCGAGGTGATCCCGTGGGGGAGCTGGCTCAACACCCTGCCGGCCCTCACGGTGCCCTTCATGTCGACGGCCTTCATCATCTTCCTGTTCAGGCAGTTCTTCCTGGGCATCCCGCACGAGCTCTACGACGCCGCGCGCATCGACGGCGCCGGGCACCTGCGCTTCCTCACCTCCGTGGTCGTGCCGATGAGCAAGCCCGTCATGATGACGGCCACGCTGCTCACCTTCGTGACGTCGTGGAACGAGTTCCTGTGGCCGTTGCTCGTCACCACCACGCCCACGTGGCGCCCGTTGGGCGTGGGCCTCTACACGTTCATCTCCGAGGCCGGGCCGGAGACCCACCTGCTGATGGCCGGGGCCGTCATCACGGTCCTGCCCGTGCTAGTCGTCTACTTCGTGACGCAGAAGCAGTTCACCGAGGGCATAGCCACCTCGGGCCTGAAGGGGTGATGAAGCCGGGACCAGCACGCGATACTCAGGCCAGCAACGCGCGACTAACATCAAGGCGAGAGGCAACGTCCACGGGGCCGAACTCGGCCCGCAAGGGAGAAGGAGCGCAGATGAAGCCAAGGGCACACTTCCCGGTAGCGGTCCTAGTCACTCTGCTCGCGCTCGCGGGCGCCGCCACGGCGCAGGAGAGCCTCGAGGGGGTCGACTGGGACAGCGTCGACCCCAGCGGCCAGACCGTCACGTTCTGGCACCAGCACACTCAGGAGCGCGAGACCGCGCTGCAGGAGATCATCGCGGAGTTCAACGAGACGAACGAGTACGGCATCACCGTGGTCGCCGAGTACCAGGGCGGCTACGGCGACATCTTCCAGAAGATGCTCGCCCTGCTCGGCACCTCCGACACGCCCAACATCGTGGTCGCCTACCAGAACCAGGCCGCCACCTACCAGCTCGTCGACGGGCTCGTCGACCTGAACCCGCTCGTCGAGTCGGAGCGCTGGGGCCTGAGCGAGGAGGACATCGCCGACTTCTTCCCCGGCTTCTGGAACTCCGACGTCTTCCCGAGCTTCGACGACAAGCGCCTCGGCATCGCGCCGAACCGCTCGATGGAGATGCTCTACTACAACATCGACTGGCTGGCCGAGCTGCGCGAGGGCGGCTACATCGACTTCGACGGACCGCCCACCACCCCCGAGCAGTTCAGGCAGGCCGCCTGCGCCGCCACCGAGCACCCGTTCTCCGGCGCCACGGCCGAGGGCGCCAGCATCGGCTACGAGCTCGCCCCCGACGCCAGCCGCTTCGCCTCGTGGACCTTCGCCCACGGCGGCGACGTCTTCGACTACGAGGAGAGCCGCTTCACCTACGACTCCCCCGCCGCCGTGGAGGCGATGACGTTCCTGCAGCAGCTCTTCGCGGACGGCTGCGGCGCGGTGACGACCGAGCAGTTCGGCGACCAGACGAACTTCGGCGCCGGACGCACCCTCTTCACGGTCGGTTCGTCCTCGGGCCTGCCGTTCTACGCCAGCGCTGTCGAGGAGGGCTCGGGCCACCAGTGGAGCGTGGCGGCGATCCCGCACACGACCGAGGACCCGGTCATGAACATCTACGGCGCCTCCGTCAGCCTGCCCGCGGGCCACAGCCCCGAGGAGACGCTGGCCGCCTGGATCTTCCTGAAGTACTACACGGGCCCAGAGGCGCAGGCCGAGTGGGCCGCGGCCAGCCAGTACTTCCCGGTGCGGCAGAGCGTGGCGGCGAACCTCGGCCCGGTCTTCGAGGCGGTCCCCGGCTACGAGGTCGCCTTCAACCTGCTGCCCTACGGCGTCGCCGAGCCGCCCGTGCCCGGCTACGACTTCGTCCGCGACATCGTGACCTCGACGATGGTGGACATCGTCACGAACCCCGACCTCGACGTGCAGGAGGCCCTGACCGAGCTCAACGAGGAGGCCAACGAGATCCTCGCCGAGCAGATGGCCGAGCTGCCCTGACCCGCGCACCGGTCTGAGGCATGGGGCGGCGCCCGTCGGGCGCCGCCCCGCTCTATCGCGGGCGCTCCCACGCCTCGTCCGCCGCGGAGGGCGCCGCCTCGCTCCGCGCCCGCCGCGGCGGCGGCTGCCACCCGTCGCGTCCGCTGCCGCGCCACCGGCCGCGGCGCGTCCGCCCGGTAACCTCGGCTGGCATGGCCGCCCTCTCCCTCTACGTGCACGTCCCGTTCTGCCCGAGCGTCTGCCCCTACTGCGACTTCCACAAGATGCTCAGGCACGAGGGGCTGGCGGCGCGCTACGTAGCCCGGCTCGAGGCCGAGCTGGCGGAGCTGGCCGCCGAGCACGGCGGACCGCTAGACACGCTCTACCTCGGCGGCGGCACGCCCTCGCACCTGCGCGACGACGAGCTGGAGCGGGTGTTCGCGGCCCTGCGGGCGTTCGGGGGGCCCGGGCGGCGCGAGACGACCCTCGAGGCCGACCCCCTCACCTTCGACGCCGAGCGGCTCGCCTCGTTCGGCGCGCTGGGCGTCACGCGCCTGTCGATCGGGCTGCAGTCGACCCAGGACCGCGTGCTCTCGTTCCTCGGCCGGCTGCACGACGGCGCGCAGGGCCTCGCCGCCGTGGAGACGGCCCTGGCCAGCGGCCTGCGCGTGAACGTCGACGTCATGGCGGCGATCGCGGGGCAGGACCTGGAGCTCGACCTGTCGAGGGTCGTGGGGGCGGGAGCCAAGCACGTCTCCGTCTACTCGCTCACCGTGGAGCCGCACACGCCCTTCGCGCTGCGCGGCGTCACCGTCGACGAGGAGGTCGACGCCGCCGCCTTCGAGCTCGCCGCCGCGGTCCTCTCCCGCGCCGGCCTCCGCCGCTACGAGGTGAGCAACCACGCCGTCCCCGGCGAGGAGTCGCTGCACAACCTCGTGTACTGGCGCGGCGGCCACTACCTCGGCGCCGGGCCCTCAGCGGCGTCCCACCTGCCCGGCGGCGACGGCTTCGGCGTCCGCCTGAGGAACCCGCCGCTCAAGGGCTGGCTGGCCGGCGAGCCGCCGGAGACGGAGGTGCTCACGGCCGACGACGTGGTCCTCGAGAGGCTTATGACCGGCCTGCGCACGCTCGAGGGGGTCGACCTCGCCGCCCTCGAGTCGTTCACGGGCTACGCCGTGGAGTCGGGGGCCGCGCGCTGGCTCGAGGACTGCCTGTCCCACGGCCTGCTGGCGCTGGAGGGGCGGCGCCTCGCGGCCACGCCCGCCGGCCTCGTGCGGCTCGACGCGGTCCTGCGCGCGTTCGTCGCCACGCGCCGGTCCGCCGCCGCTTAGGCCTCAGGCCGCCGGCGCCAGTGAGAGCAGCCGCGCGAGGACCGCCCCGCCGGCGAGGCTCAGCTCTCCCGGCAGGCGCAGCTCCCGTACCGCGGCGTCGTAGCGCTTCGCGAACGGCTGGCGCGCGACGAACGCGTCGACGGTCAGGCGCGGCTCCTCCCGCGCGGCACGCAGGTAGGCGGCGGTGAGCCGCTGCTGCGCGGCGCGCAGGTCCATGACGATGCCCGTCTGGGCGATCTTCTCCCACTTCCCCTGGGCGGGCAGGGCGCGCAGGGCGTCGCGGAGCTGGCCCAGCGCGAGCCTGTCGCCGAGGGCGAAGAACGCCGTGGCGGCCACCTCCAGCTCGGCGCCGGCGGCGCGCGCCGCCTCCACGAGCCCCATGCCGGCCGGCACGTACTCGAGCCCGGCGACGCTCGCCGCCGTCGCCTCGTCGTGGCCGGCCTTGACGTAGTGCTTGACGCTGGCGCGGAAGCGCCGCTTCTCGGCCGCCGGCAGGAAGCCCTCCAGGTCGCGGCGCAGCGCGTCCAGCGCGCCGCCGTAGGCGTCCACGACCTCGCCGAGCGGCCGCCGCGCCTGGTCGGTGGCGAGCAGCCAGCCCACGACGCCCTCGACGGCCTGCCCCATGGCGCGGAGCGCGGCGTAGGAGGCCTCGGGCGGCAGCTCCTCGTCGCGCGCCTGCAGCTCCTCGGCGAAGGCGAGCGTGTGCAGCAGCTCCATGGCCGCCAGGGCGGCGCGGACGACCTCGACGGGGGTGGCGCCGTTCTGGCGCACCGCGCGGTGCACGAACTCGACGCCGAGCAGGTCGACGACCGCGTTCGTGATCTGCGTGGCGGTGATCTCGCGCCGCAGCTGGTGCGCCGCTACCGCGTCCGGGAAGCGCTCCCGCAGGACGGCAGGGAAGTAGTCGCGCAGGTAATGGGCGAGCTGCGGGTCGTCGGGCAGGTCGGTCTCGAGCAGCCGACGGTAGAGGCCCATCTTCACGTAGGCGAGCATCACGGCCAGCTCGGGGCGCGTGAAGGTCACGCCCTCGGCGCGGCGCTCGGCGAGCTGGCGCGCGGTCGGCAGGAACTCGACGCTCCTGTCGAGGCCCGCCGACTCGACGAGGTAGTCGAGCAGCGAGCCGAACAGCTCCTGGTCGGAGGCGGACGACCTGAGCGCCAGGCTTATCGCCTGCGACTGCCTGTCGTTGTCCCGCAGGACCAGCCGGGCCACGTCGTCCTGCATCTCGGCGAGGAGGGCGTCGCGCTCCTCGCGGCTCAGGCGCCCCGCCCGCAGCAGGGGCGCGAGGCAGATCTTGATGTTCACCTCGTGGTCGGAGGTGTCCACGCCGGCCGAGTTGTGGATCGCGTCGGTGTCGATGCGCCCGCCGGCGCGCGCGTACTCGATGCGGGCCAGCTGCGTGAACCCGAGGTTCCCGCCCTCGCCGACGACCTTGCAGCGCAGCTCGCCGGCGTCGACGCGCACGGCGTCGTTCGCCGAGTCCCCGACCTCGGCGTGCCGCTCGGCTGACGCCTTCACGTACGTGCCGATGCCGCCGTTCCACAGCAGGTCGACGGGCGCGCGCAGCACGGCCCTGATCAGCTCGGGCCCGGAGAGCTCGTCGGCGTCTATGCCCAGCGCGCGCTTCATCTCGGGCGTCACGGCGATGCGCTTGGCGCCGCGCTCGAACACGCCCCCGCCGGGGCTGATCAGGCTCCTGTCGTAGTCGTCCCACGACGAGCGCGGCAGCTCGAAGAGGCGCCTCCGCTCGGCGTACGACCGCGCGGGGTCGGGGTCGGGGTCGACGAACACGTGCCTGTGGTCGAAGGCCGCGACGAGCCTGATCTTGTCGGTGTAGAGCATGCCGTTGCCGAAGACGTCGCCCGACATGTCGCCGATCCCGACGACCGTGAACTCGTCGCGGAAGACGTTCAGGCCCATCTCGGCGAAGTGGCGCTTCACGCACTCCCAGGCGCCGCGGGCCGTGATGCCCATGCCCTTGTGGTCGTAGCCGGCCGAGCCGCCCGAGGCGAACGCGTCGCCGAGCCAGAAGTCGTACTCGGCCGCGGTGGCGTTGGCGAGGTCGGAGAAGGTGGCCGTGCCCTTGTCAGCCGCGACCACGAGGTACGGGTCCGGCTCGTCGTAGACGAGCACGCCGCGAGGGTGCACGGTCTCGCCGTCGACGACGTTGTCGGTGACGTCGAGGAGCCCGCGGATGTACTCCTGGTACTGCGCCCTCACGTGCTCGCGCAGCGCGGCCGGGTCCGCCGGCGCGCGCTTGACGACGAAGCCGCCCTTCGACCCCACGGGCACGATGACGGCGTTCTTCGTCATCTGCGTCTTCATGAGGCCGAGCACCTCGGTGCGGAAGTCGTCGGGCCGGTCCGACCAGCGGATCCCGCCGCGGGCGACCTTGCCGCCGCGCAGGTGCGTGCCCTCGACCGTGGGCGAGTGCACGCCGATCTCGTAGAGGGGCCGCGGCTCCGGCATGCTGCCCACCTTGCGCGAGTCGATCTTGAAGCTGATGCGGGCGTGGCCCAGGTAGTAGTTCGTGCGGACCGTCGCCTCCATCAGGTCGAGCAGGCCCCTCAGCGCCTGGTCCCCGGCCAGCGACGCGACCGTGGAGAGCGCCCCGCGGACGGCGTCGGCCGCCTCCGCCAGGTGGGGCGCCCGCTCCCGCGGGGCCAGCGGCGCGTCGCCGCCGCCCGCGAAGGCGGGGTCGAAGCGGCGCTCGAAGTACTCGACGAGCAGCCGCGCCACGTCGGGGTGCGCCAGCAGCGTGGCGGTGACGAACGCCGGGCTGGTCACGAGGTTGAGCTGCGAGTAGTACATCTGGTACGCCCGCAGCAGCGCGACCTGCCTGATCGTGAGGCCGGCGTAGAGCACGAGCCGGTTGAGGGCGTCGTTCTCGGCCTCGCCGGAGGCCAGCGCCCGCAGCGCCGCGATGAGCCTCTCCTCGTCGCGCGCCACGTCGAGCCGCCGGCCCTCCATGTCGGTGACGCGGTAGACGTCCACGGCGCGCTCGCCGCCATCGAGCGCGACGTCGTAGGGGTTCTGGTCGACGACCCTCAGGCCCAGGTTCTCGAGCATGGGCAGCACGTCAGACAGCGCCCGCCTGCGGCCGGCCGGGTAGTAGACGAGGACCGTGGCCTCGCGGTCCTCCTCGTCGTCCACGAGGTCGAAGCCCGTCTCGCCGGGCCCGAGGCGCTCGAGGTTCGCGATGTCCTGGACGGCGCGGGCCGGCCTCACCTCGGCGTAGTAGCCCTCGTCGAAGGCGCCGCCGTAGCGGCGGGCCAGGGCGCGGCCCTCGGCCTCGCCGAACCTCTCGATCAGGCGCTCCTGCAGCTCCTCGCGCCAGCTGCGCGACAGCCGGGCCACGTTCCGCTCGAGCTCCTTGACGTCGACGTCCTCGAGCTCGACGTCGGTGGCGAAGTAGAAGTGGAACCTGGCGTGGTCCTGGTCCTCCGAGAGCGCCAGCCGGTAGTCGACGTGCGTGGCGGAGAGCGACCGCTGCAGGTACTCCTGTATGCGCTGCCTGACCTGGCTGTTGAAGCTCTCGCGGGGCATGACGACCATGGCGAGGATCCCGCGCTTCAGGGGGTCGGCCCGCAGGCGCAGACGCGCGCCGCGCTCCTCCCCCGGCGAGAGGATCGCGCGGATGTCCTTGTGGAGCTGCTCGGGGTCGGCGCCGAACAGCTCCTCGCGCGGCAGCGAGTTGAACGCCGACACGATGGCCTTGTAGTCGTGGCTGCCCGGGACCGCCTCGTCGAGCTCGAGGACCTGCCGCAGCTTGCGCCGGAGTATGGGTATCGCGTCGACGGGCGTGTTCTGCGCCTTGCTGGTGAACAGGCCCAGGAAGCGCCGCTCGCCGACGACCTCGCCGCCGTCGCCCAGCTCCTTGACGCCCACGTAGTCCATGCGCCTGGCGCGGTGGACGGTGGCCTCCGAGTTCGTCTTCGTCACGACGAGCAGCCGGCCGCCGACCACCCGCTGGCGGAGCTGCCTCGGCAACCCGGAGACGGCCACCGGCTCCCTGTAGCGGCTGTCGGCGTCGTCCGACAGGATGCCGAGGCCGGTGCCGCGCCTCACCTGCAGGTGCGGCTCGCCCCCCACGTCCTTGAGCTCGTACTCGCGGTAGCCGAGGTAGACGAAGTTCTCGTCGAGGAGCCACCTGATGAACTCGGCGTACTCCTCGAGCTCGTCCTCGAGGTCGCTGCCCACCTCGTCGGCCTTGATGCCCGCCGCCGGCTGCACGCCCGACCGGGCCAGGACGAGGAGGTAGTCGACGGCCTCCCGCGAGCGCTCCTGCATCGGCAAGTAGTCGCGGGTGGCGCGGTAGACGTCGTGCAGGACGGCCTTGACCCGGTTCCGCAGCCGCCGCAGCGCCGCGCCCTCGACGCGCTCGACGAAGAACATCTCGAACGCCTCGGGACGCCCGCCGGCGTCGCCGTCGACGTCGACGAGGCGGCCCCGCTCGTCGCGGACGACGTCGAGGATCGGGTGGAGCTGGTAGGCGAGCTCGAGCCCCTGCCTCGCGACCTCGGCCTGGACCGAGTCGACGATGAAGGGCCTGTCCGTCATCACCAGGCGGACGACCGTGAAGGGCGACTCCCAGCCGTTCGCCGCCCTCGTCGGGTTGAGCACCTCGACCTTGAACACGCCGGCGAGCTCCCGCAGGAACTCGAGACCGTCCACGGCCATCGCGTAGAGGTCGGCGCCGTCGAACTGCGCGGCGAAGCCCTCCTCCGCCTTGTCGAACAGCGCCGTCACGAAGCGCTCGAGCAGCCCCGCCTCGGCCGCCGCGTCGCCGCGGCCGATGTGCTGGCGCACGAGGTCCACCGTTGCCGCCATGCAGATCACTCCCGGGGCCGAGAGAGGCCCTCAGCGTCGTTGGGGCCACCATATCCCCGGCCCGCCGGCGGCCGCGTAGACGGCTTCTCACCCGGGAGAACGCCGGCGCGCGGGCGCTACCCGCGCCGGCGCGAGGACTATACTCGGGCGCGATGACGCTTCTCCTGGCGGCCCTCTTGGTCGCTGTCGACCAGCTCAGCAAGGCCTGGATCGCCAGGAACCTCCCGCTGAACCAGGCGGACATCCCCGTCCTCCCCGGCCTCGGCATCACCCACACGCGCAACAACGGCGCGGCCTTCGGGATCCTGCGGGACATCGACCTCACGGTCCTCGGCCTGCACATCGACGGCACCAGGCTGCTCGGCCTGCTCTCGGGCGTCGTCGCCCTCGTGCTCGTCGTCTACCTCGCCACGCACGGCCGCCGGCTCGCGGCGCTGCAGCGCGTGGCCCTCGGCCTCGTGCTCGCCGGCGCGGTCGGGAACATGATCGACCGCCTGCGCATCGGGTACGTCGTCGACTTCGTGCACCTGCGCAGCGGCGGCTTCAGCTTCCCCGTGTTCAACGTCGCCGACGCCTGCATCGTCGTGGGCGCGGCGCTGCTGCTGCTCTCCGGCCTGCGCGGACCGCGCGCCGGCGCCGGCGAAGCGGAGCCGGAGCCGAGCGGCTACGACACCTCGGAGGAGGACGAGCCCGTCACCTACGCCGCCCGCCCGGCGCCGAACCACCCCAGGACGGCCCGCGAGCGCAAGCGCCCCCTCGACGAGCTCCCCGAGCTGCCGCCGCTGCGCCGCGCTTCCGAGGCGGAGTGAGGCGGTGACTGCGGCGTCGGGATCGGCATCTACGCCAGCGTCCTCCGGGCGCTAGGGCTCCGCGACAGCGCGCCGTTCCATCCCCGGCGCGGGCGTCGAGTCACCCGGACATCGTCGACGCTAGCCCGAGCACGGCGACCTCGAGAGGGCAGTGGTGCTCTAGCGCGCTGCCGCACGGCTTACAGCCCGGTGGGCCCGCGCCGGACCAGCCACTCGACGTGCCCAGGGCGGCCGGCGGAGCGTCCGGGAGCCGCCTACCGCCTGGCGACCACGAACCTCTCGCGGCCCGCGAGGTCCTCCTCGACGCGCACGCCGCCCCAGCCGCGCAGCTCAGCGGCGAGGGCCCTCACGTTGCGCGGGTCGAGCTCCAGGGCGACGAGGGCGCCGGGGCGCAGCGCCTCCGCCAGCTGCGCCGCCAGCCGCCTGGCCACGTCGAGCCCGTCCACGCCGGCGAAGAGCGCCGCGGCCGGCTCGGCCGCGACCTCGGGCGGCACCGCGTCCCGGTCCGACGCGGGCAGGTAGGGCGGGTTCGACACCACGGCGACGGCTCGTCCGGCGGCCGCGCGCACGTCAGGGTCGGCGAGCAGGTCGGAGTGCCTCACCTCGAGAGGCAGCCCCAGCGCCTCGGCGTTCCGCCGCGCCAGCGCCAGCGCGTCCGCCGAGACGTCGGTAGCCCACACCTCCGCCCGCGGGTGCGCGCGCTTGAGCGCCAGCGCGATCGCGCCGCTGCCCGTGCCCACGTCGAGGAGCACGTCGCCCGGTCCGGGCGGGTCGTCCGCCAGCTCCGTGAGCGCCAGCTCGACGAGGCGCTCGGTCTCGGGCCGCGGCAGGAGCACGCCGGGCGCCACCGACAACGTGAGGTCGAGGAACGTCGCCTCGCCGAGCACGAGCTGCAGCGGCTCGCGCCGCTCCCGCCGTGCCAGCAGCGCCAGGAACGCGGCGCGCTGCGGCTCGGTCAGGGCGTCGCCGCGGCGAACGAGGAGCTCGGTGCGCGACAGGCCGAGGACGTGGCCGAGGACCCGCGCGGCGTCGGCGGCGGGGCTGTCCACGCCGGCGGACGCCAGGCGCTCCTCGCCGTAGGCGAGCGCCGCCCCGACGGTGTCGGCGCGGCGGCCTGCGCCTGCGCTCAAGGCGTCTCTCTCAGACGGGCTTGACGACCACGCGCCGCTCGGCGCCCTCGCCCGTCGATTCCGTGGTGACCCCGGACTCCTCCGCCAGCGCCATGTGCACGACGCGGCGCTCGGCGGCCGTCATGGGCTCGAGCTCGACGGCGACGCCGCTCTTGCGCACGCGGGCGGCCGCGGCGAGCGCGGTCTCGCGCAGCCTGGCGTCGCGGCGGCGCTTGTAGCCCCCCACGTCGATGTTCACGCGCACGGGACGCCCGCCCTCGCGGTTCACGACGGCGTTGGTCACGTACTCCAGCGCCGCCAGCGTGCGTCCGGCGCGGCCGATGATCTTGCCCGGGTCCCCGCCGTAGACCTCGATGAAGACCTCCTCGTCGGTGACGCCGTCCACCTCGACGGCGTAGGCGGGGTCGATGTTCAGCAGGAGGTTCACGAGGAACGTCTCGGCGCGCTCGGCGGGGTCGCCCTGCACGACGATCGCCGCGTCGTAGGCGGCGACGTCGAACTCCTCGAGCTCCGGCTCGGCGTCGTCGAGGCGCTCGAGGACCTCGGGGGCGGCGTCGTCCTCCCCGACGTTGATGCCGATGCCCTCGAGGTACCGGTCCAGATCGGAATCGCTCATCTAGGTGGCCTCACTTGCCGCGCTTGCCGGTCGCCAGCGCCGGTGTCGCGCCGGCCGGGGCGCTCCTGCCCCGGTAGAGCAGCCAGTACTGGAACACCTGTACCAGCATGGACACCACATAGTAGAGCAGCACGCCCGCCGGGAAGCCGAAGATGATGATGCCGAAGACCACGTTGATGATCATCGACTGCCGCATCTGCTGCGGGTTGGCCCGCGACGAGAAGTACGACATCGCGACCATGACGGCCACGTAGAGGATCGGCAGTATGAAGGTGGGGTCGGCCCGGCCGAGGTCGGGGATCCAGATGAAGCCCTCGGCGAACTCGAAGTTCACGAACACGCGCCACAGGATCAGGAACAGCGGCATCTGCACGAGGATCGGGAGGCACCCGCCGGCGGGGTTCACGCCCGCCTCGCGGTAGAGCTTCATCGTCTCCTGCGTCAGCTTCTCGCGGTCGTCCTTGTACTTCTTCTGCAGCTCCTGCAGCTTCGGCTGGAGGGCCTGCATGCCGAACATCGACTTCGTCTGCGTGCTGATCAGCGGCCAGATCACGGCCCTGAACAGCAGCGTGAGCACGATGATCGACAGGCCCCAGCTCGGCACGTAGTCGTGGATGAACTCCAGCAGACGCACCACGAGGAGCGAGAGCCGCCCGAGGATGTTCGGGTTGAAAAGGCCGGGCAGGTCGAGGTAGCCCTCCTGCGTGTAGCGCACCAGCTCGTTGGGCCCGGCGTAGAGGTCCACGGCCAGGGTGACCGCGTCCTCGTCGGCCGGCAGCGGCGCCTGCAGGACCCCGAAGTTCGGGCGCAGGAAGGCGCCCTCGAGGGTCGCGCCCTCGTCGCGCGGGAGGAGGATGATCGCCTCCTCGCGGTTGTTGTTCGACTTCTGCAGCGACACGTAGGTGACGTCGCCGAACGGCCTCTCGCCGGGGTTCATGGCGAACGTCTCGCCGTAGCCGACCTTCACGACCGGGTCGGCCACGCGCCCGATGCCCGGCGCCGCCACCTGCAGCAGCACCTCGCCCGCGCCCGTCGGGGCCTCGGCGCCGCCCGCGCCGTCGGCGCCCTCAGCGGCGGCCGCGCCCTCACCGGCGGCCGACCCGCCCGCGGGCCGCTCGGCGCCGGCCCTGGTCACGACCAGCGTGTGGGAGGCCGTCTCGCTGACGCTGCTGACGACGACCGTCCTCTCGACGAGGAGGTCGCCGGCCCGGTACGTGAAGGTGCCCGTGAGCGTGACGTCGTCGGTCTGGACCCAATCGCCGCTGACGTCCTCGGGCGGCAGGTACTCGCCGTCTACGAGCAGCGCGCCGCCGGGCGCGATGGCGTCGAACGGGATCACGTTGTTGCCCGCCGTGACGTTGTACTCGTTCTGCTCCTGGCCGCGCCTGACCTTCACGAACGCGGCGGCCAGCTCCCCGGCCGGCGTGAAGAAGAAGTCGGCGCCCTTCGTGGGCACGCGCGTCAGCTCGTCGTCCTCGAGGTGGCAGAAGAAGGAGGGCTGGGCGCTCTCGCAGGTGGCGAGCGCCTCGTCGAGGCCGCGGAAGCCGGCCGGCTCGAACGGGCCGGACTCGATGGCCTCGCGCGCCGCCGCCGGCGGGGCGACGAGGGCCAGGACGATGGCCGCCGCTAGGGCCAGCCGGGCTGGTCTCGCTGTCAACGTGCCTCCGGGCGGGCGCGGCGGACGCGGCGCGGCGCCACGAAGCCGTGGTCGACGCCGTGGCGGTGGGGCTCGCCCCGCCGACGCGGCGGCACCGGGTCGTAGCCCCCCGGGTTGAACGGGTGGCAGCGCAGCACCCGCCACGTCGCCAGGGCCAGGCCCTTGAGGACGCCGTGGGTCTCCACGGCCTGGATCGCGTACTCGCTGCAGGTGGGGTGGAAGCGGCAGCTCGGCGTGGCCTTGAGCGGCGAGAGGTAGCGCCGGTAGAGGCGCACCGGGGCGAGGACGACGTCGGCGAGCAGGCGGCTCACGCCGCGCCCCCGCGCGCCAGCGCCGTCCGCAGCGACGCCTTGAGGTCGGCGAAGGACGCCTCCGCCGCCGACGGCTTGGCGACGATCATGACGTCGAACGAGGGTCTGGAACCGCCCTCCCGCAGCAGCGCCAGGAGCGCCTCGCGCAGCCTGCGGCGGACGCGGTTGCGGACCACTGCCTTGCCGACCTTGCGGCTGACGACGATCGCGACCCTCACCTCTCCCGTACGGGTCTCGCGCACGCGCACCGTCACGTGCCTGCTGCCGGACGCCCGTCCCCTGACCAGCCGCTGGAAGTCGCGCTCCGACTTCAGCGAACGCAGCCTGGGGCCTTGCGTCAGCGATCGGAGACCGTCAGGCGCTTGCGGCCCTTCGCCCTGCGGCGGGCGAGGACGCGGCGGCCGGCTGGCGTCGCCATGCGCGCCCTGAAGCCGTGCGTCTTGGCGCGCTTGCGGCGGTTCGGCTGGTACGTGCGCTTCATATCTGCTCCTCGGACGGCCCGGCGGCAGGACCGCCTGCCTGTGAGGCGCCTCCGCTCGGTCGCTTGGCGTGCTCTTCTCCTCCCGGCGGGCGCTCGGGCGAGAGCGCTGGCGCCCGCAGGGGACCCCGCCGGCGCGGCGGCGGACGGTCAAGCCGGAGAAGCATATCACACGCACCGGCGTGTCTGCAGGTCGGGTCGCCGCCCCGCGGGGCGCCGCGCCGGCGTGGGCGTCATGCGAGACACGCGCGCGGCCGGGCGCCTGCTAGCTTCGCGCATCCGCCCCGAGGGACGGAGGAGGTGCGCATGACGGCCTCGCCGAGGATCGGCGTCTTCTACGAGCACCCTGTCTGGTTCGAGCCCCTGTTCGACGAGCTGGCCCGCCGGGGCATCGCGTTCGACAGGATCCTCGCCCACTCCCACTCGTTCGACCCCCTGGAGACGCGCCCGACGCACGACCTCATCGTCAACAGGATGAGCCCCTCGGCGTTCACGCGCGGTCACGCCAACGCGATCCCCTACACCCTCGAGTACCTCGCGCACCTCGACGCCGTCGGCGCCCAGGTGATCAACGGCCTGGCGGCCTACAGGTACGAGTTCTCGAAGGCGCGGCAGCTGCAGCTCATGGCGCGCCTCGGCGTGCGCCACCCGCGGGCCAGGGTCATCAACCACCCGTCGCAGGCCGCGGACGCGGCGGAGGGCCTCACCTTCCCCGTGCTGGTCAAGCCGAACGTCGGCGGCAGCGGCGCCGGGATCAGGCGCTTCGAGACGCCGGACGAGCTGCGCCGGGCGAGCGAGGACGGCTCGATCGACCTCGGCCTCGACCACGTCGGCATCGTCCAGGAGCACCTGCCGGCCCGCGACGCGAGCATCGTGCGCGTCGAGGTCCTGGGCGGCAGGTTCCTCTACGCCATAAGGCTGCGGCTCGAGTCGCCCACGTCGTTCAACCTCTGCCCCGCCGACTACTGCCGCCTGCCGGCCCCGGGCGAGGCCGCCGGCGCCGCTCCGGTCCGGGCCGTCGCAGCCCCTCAGGTCGCGACCGTCGTCACCGCGCCCGGCGAGGCCGCCGGCGCCGTGGGCAGCGTCGACGAGTGGGTGCCAGTCGAGGGGTACTCGCCCCCGCGCGAGGCGATCGACACGGTGCTGCGCCTGACCCGCGCGGCCCACATCGAGGTGGGCGGCGTCGAGTACCTCGTGAACGACAGGGACGGCGAGGTCTACTACTACGACGTCAACGCCCTCTCGAACTTCGTGGCGAACGCCCCCGACGTCGTCGGCTTCGACCCGTTCCCCCGGCTCGTCGACTACATCGAGCAGCGCGCGGGCCTGCGGGCCGCGGCCGCGGACTGACCCGCCCGGCGCTCAGGCCGCCAGCGCGCCGGACAGCCGCTCGGCGAGGTCCAGCAGCGCGTCGTCCGACCAGCGCGCGCCGATCAGCTGCACGCCCACGGGCAGACCGTCGTCTCCCGCCCCGGCCGGGACGCTCACGGCCGGCAGGCCCGCCAGGTTCGCGAGGCAGGTGGCGACGTCGCCGGCGTACATGGCCACGGGGTCGGCGAGCTTCTCCCCCAGGCGGTAGGCCGTGCTCACGGCCGTGGGCGTCAGCAGGGCGTCGACGCCCGCGAGCGCGGCGGCGAGGCCGGCGGCGACCAGCCCCCTGGCCCTCACGGCGCGCCCGTAGTAGGCGTCGCGGTAGCCGGCGGAGAGCGCGAACGAGCCCATCAGCACGCGGCGCTTCACCTCGGGACCGAACAGGGCGCTGCGCGTGCGGGCGCTCACCGCCGCCTGGCCCTCGGCGGGGTCGCCGACCCTGGCGCCGAACGTGGCGCCGTCGTAGCGCGACAGGTTGCTGGCGGCCTCCGCGGTCGCGATCAGGTAGTAGGCGGCCACCGCGTACTCGACCGCCGCGACGCTCACCTCCACGACCTCGAGACCGGCCTCCGCCAGCGCCGACCTGGCCCTCGCCAGGCCCTCGAGCGCGTCCCGCGACATGCCCTCGCCGGACAGCTCGCGCAGCACCGCCACCCGCCCGGTGGAGGCCGGGGCGGGGCCCGGCTCGCGGCTGGTGGGGTCCAGCTCGTCCGGGCCCCGCATCGCGTGGAAAGCCCGCCGCGCCACGCCCACGTCG
Organism: Trueperaceae bacterium; assembly: GCA_036381035.1. Lineage (NCBI taxonomy): Bacteria > Thermotogati > Deinococcota > Deinococci > Trueperales > Trueperaceae > Trueperaceae bacterium. Next base: position 33,082 of record DASVDQ010000021.1, read on the forward strand.
CGGGCGACGATCCCCACCTGGTCGAGGGAGCTGGCGTAGGAGATGAGGCCGTAGCGCGACAGCGCGCCGTACGTCGGCTTGAAGCCCACTACGCCGCAGAACGCCGCCGGCAGCCTGACCGAGCCGCCCGTGTCGCTGCCGAGGGCCAGCGGCACTACGCCCGCGGCGACGGCGGCCGCCGACCCGCCCGACGAACCGCCGGCGACGCGTCCGGGGTCGTGGGGGTTGAGGACCGGCCCGTACGCCGAGTTCTCGTTCGTCGAGCCCATGCCGAACTCGTCGAGGTTCGTCTTGCCCACCACGACGGCCCCGGACGCCTCGAGCCGCTCGACCACGGTCGCGGTGTAGGGCGGCACGAAGCCCTCGAGCGCGCGCGACCCCGCCGTGGCGGGCAGGCCAGCGACGCAGATGTTGTCCTTCACGGCCACGGGCACGCCGGCCAGGGGCGCGTCGGGGCGGACCGCCGCGGCGGACGCCCGCGCCCGCTCCGGCGCCAGGGCCAGGAACGCGTTCGTGCGCGACTGCGACTCCGCCGCCGCCGCCAGGGACCGCTCGACCGCCTCAGACACGCGCGGCAGCATACCAGCCCCGCGCCCCGCCCCGGCACCCCGGGAGAGCCGTCCAGGACGGCATCCTGCGCGTCGTGGACGCACCGTCTCTCACGGCCGCGCTGGTATCATCGAGGGCGCATGAGCTCGGCGCTGGCACCCAGGCCCAACGGCGCGTCCGCCGCGCCGCGCGGCGAGACCGTCGTCGTGGGCGCCGGCGCCAGCGACCCCGGACGCGTGCGCAGCCTGAACCAGGACGCGTACTTCTGCGGCCGCGTCGGGCCGCACGGCTACCTCGGCGCCGTGGCGGACGGCATGGGCGGGCACATCTCCGGAGAGCTCGCCAGCCGCCGCGCCGTCGAGGTCCTCGTGGAGACGCTGCAGCGCAGCCGGGCGCACGCGCCCGTGGCGCTGGCGCGCGCGGCGCAGGCGGCGAACGTCGAGGTCTACAACCACGCTCTCGAGCACCCCGAGCACAGGGGCATGGGCACCACGCTCACCGCCGTGCTCGTCGACGACCAGGTCGGCCTCGTGGGCCACGTGGGCGACTCCCGCGCCTACCTGCTGCGCGAGGGGCAGCTCCTGCGGCTCACCGACGACCACTCCTGGGTGGCCGACCGCGTGCGGCAGGGCCTACTCTCCGAGGACGAGGCGAGCCGGCACCGCTACCGCAACGTCATCACGAACGCCATCGGCGCCACGCCGCGCTTCCGGCTCGACGTCCTCCACTTCGAGGTGCGCCGCGGCGACCGCCTGCTCCTCGTCTCGGACGGCGTGAGCATGCTGCTGCCCGAGGCGCTGATGGCGCAGGTCGTGGCCGAGAGCCCGCCCGAGGAGGCCGTGCGGCGGCTGCTGCGCGAGGCGAACGACCGCGGCAGCCCCGACAACGTCACCGCCGTCGTGCTCCAGGTGAGGGAGGTCGTGCCGCGCCACAAGCGCTACGACCTGCCTGCGAACCAGCTCGAGGTCGCGACGGTCGCGATCGGCGACACGATGTCGGGCATCAGGCAGGTGGAGGACGGCTACCCGCCGAACGGCCCGCTGGCGCGCCTGAGGCGGCACCCGTGGTACCCGTACCGCGGCTGGGTCTTGGGCTCCGCGCTGCTGTTCGTGCTCCTGGTGGTGCTGCTCGCGCTCTGAGCGCCGGCCGGCGCGCCGCGTGCGCCTCGAGCGCCGGTCCGCGGGAGCCTCGACGCTCGATGACCGGGGCCCCCGCCCCACCCCTGACACGGGCGCCGCGCCCGCCCGCACCGCCGGGCCTCCCTCCCTGCTAGGCTCCCGGCATGCGCCAGACGATCACCACGACAGGAGCGCCGGCAGCGGTGGGTCCCTACTCGCAGGCCGTCAGGGTGGGCGACCTCGTGTTCACGGCCGGCCAGGTCGCGCTGCGCCCAGACGGCAGCTTCGTCGGGGGCTCGGTCGCGGAGCAGACGGAGCAGGTCATGCGCAACCTCGCCGCCGTGCTCGAGGCGGCGGGCACGGGCTTCGAGCACGTGGTCAAGGCCACCTGCTTCCTCACCGACATGGCGAGCTTCGACGAGTTCAACCGCGTCTACGGCGCCCACTTCCCCGGCGAGCCGCCGGCGCGCACCACCGTGGCGGTGGCTGACCTGCCCCGGGGCGCCGCCGTGGAGGTGGAGCTCGTGGCGCGCGTGCCGTAGGCCGCGCGGGGCTCCCGGTCCCGATGGAGCGACCCGCCCGCGTCGTACTCGGCGTCCTGCTGCTCCTGCCCGTCGCCTGCTCCGAGGTGACGAACCCGTCCGCGAACGCCGCGGCCGAGGAGGCGTCCCTGCGGGTCGCCCTGGCGGCCGCCGAGCTGCTCATAAGCGAGTACGTCGAGGGCTCCTCGAACGACAAGGCGCTCGAGGTCTTCAACGGCACGGGCTCCGACGTCGACCTGGCGGCCGGCCGCTACGACGTGCAGGTGTTCTTCAACGGCAGCTCCGCGGCCGGGCTGACGATCCCCCTGACGGGCACCGTCGCCGCCGGCGACGTCCACGTGCTCGCCCACGCGTCCGCCGACCCGGCGATCCTCGCCGTGGCCGACCAGACGAACGGCGCCGGCTGGTTCAACGGCGACGACGCCGTGGTCCTGCGCCGGGGCGGGACCGTCATCGACGCGATCGGGCAGGTGGGGTCAGACCCTGGCTCCCAGTGGGGCGCCGTCCTCGCGAGCACCCAGGACAACACGCTGCGCCGCAAGGCCGACGTGACCGCCGGCGACGACGACCCGACCGACGCCTTCGACCCGAGCGCCGAGTGGGAGGGCTTCGCGACCGGCACCTTCGACGGGCTCGGCCGCCACGGCGACGGGGGCGACGACACGGACCCGGCCACCTGCGAGGAGCCCGCCGAGCTCACGCCCGTCAGCGCCGTCCAGGGGCCAGGCGAGGCGACGCCGCTGGGCGGGAGCGTCGTGACGATCGAGGGCGTCGTCGTGGGCGACTTCCAGGACCTCCCCGACGAGGAGGGCGACGTCTTCGGGACCGACCTCGGCGGCTTCTTCGTCCAGGAAGAAGCTGAGGACCAGGACGGCGACGCGGCCACCTCAGAGGGCGTCTACGTCTTCGGGGCCGCGGTCGACGTGGTGGTCGGCGACAGGGTGCGGGTGACCGGCCGGGCGGGCGAGTTCCACGGCCTGACCCAGCTCTCGTCCGTGTCGTCGGTCGTCGTCTGCGGCGCGGGCGTGGAGCTCCCCGCCGCCGCGTCCGTCGAGCTGCCGGTGGAGAGCCTCGACGACCTCGAGGCGCTCGAGGGCATGCGCGTGACCTTCCCGCAGGAGCTGTACGTCGCCGAGTACTTCGACTTCGACCGCTTCGGCGAGGTCGTGCTCTCCGCGCCCGTCGACGGCGGCAGGCCGCGCCAGCCGACCGCGCTGCTCGGGCCGGACGACCCGGCGATCGCGGGCCTCCGGGACCTCATCGCGCGCTCGCGCATCGTCCTCGACGACGGCCGCGGGCGCCAGAACCCCGACCCCGCCAGGCACCCGAACGGCGCGGTCTTCGACCTGGGCAACCTGTTCCGCGGCGGCGACACGCTCCAGGGCGTGACCGGCGTCCTCGACTTCGCCTTCGGCCTCTACCGCGTGCAGCCGACGCAGGGCGCCGTCCACGCCGCCGCCAACCCGCGGCCGGAAGCGCCCGACCCCGTGGGCGGCTCGGTGCGCGCGGCCGCGTTCAACGTCCTGAACTACTTCGAGGACTTCGGCTCGGTCTGCGGCCCCGACGGCGACGAGGACTGCCGCGGCGCGGACGACCCCGAGGAGTTCGAGCGTCAGCGGGCGAAGATCGTCGCCGCGCTCACCGCCTTGGACGCCGACGTGGTCGGCCTCATCGAGATCGAGAACGACCGCGACCAGGGCGCGCTGGAGGACCTCGTCGGCGCGCTCGACGCGGCCGCGGGCGCGGGGACGTACGCCTACGTCGACGCCGGTGGGCCCGTCGGCACGGACGTGATAAGGGTCGCGCTGGTCTACCGGCCGGCTGCCCTCACGCCCGTGGGGGCGCCGGCGGTGCTCGACGACCCGGCGTTCCTCGACCCCAACGACACGGGCGAGGACCGCAACCGCGCCGCGCTGGCGCAGACGTTCGAGGACGCGGCGGGCGGACGCTTCACCGTCGTCGTCGACCACCTCAAGAGCAAGGGCGACGGCTGCGGACCCGGCGACGACGACCCGGTCCAGGGCAGCTGCAGCGTCACGCGCCTGCTGGGGGCCCTCGCCCTCCTCGAGTGGCTCGGGACCGACCCTACCGGCTCAGGCGACCCCGACTTCCTGCTGCTCGGCGACCTCAACTCCTACGCCGCGGAGGACCCGATCGCGGCGCTCACCGCCGCGGGCTACGTGGACCTCCTGCGGGAGCACATCGGGGAGGGGGCGTACACGTACGTCTTCGACGGCCAGCTCGGCTACCTCGACCACGCCCTCGCCAGCGCGAGCCTCGCGCCGCAGGTGACGGGCACGACGGCCTGGCACATCAACGCCGACGAGGTCGACCTCATCGACTACGACACGACGTTCAAGCTCCCGAACCAGGACGCGCTGTACGCGCCCGACCCGTACCGCTCCTCCGACCACGACCCCGTGATCGTCGGCCTCGAGCTCAACGCCTCGCCCAGGTGCGACGCGGCGTCCCCGAGCGTCCCCGAGCTCTGGCCCGCGAACCACCGCATGGTGCTCGTCGCGGTCGGCGTGCCCGACCCGGAGGGCGACGCGGTCGCGGTGAGGGTCGCGGTGCCCCGCGGACGGGGACGCGACGGCGCGGCGGTCGACGACGGGCCGCTGTTCGACTCGACGGTTCCCTGAGGGGAGGTCGTCCGGGGCGCCCCAGGGGCGGGCCCCCTGGCTCTCGGCGTCCGGCCCGCCCTCAGTCGGCCGCCTGGGCGTCGCGCAGCTCGCCCAGGTCGCCGAGCAGGCGGTCCCGCGCCTCCTCGTCCTCCACCTGGTGGGCCAGCAGCCACGCCTCGGCCCGGTGGAACTCGGCCCTGTCGAGGTCGCCGCTCAGGGCGTGGGCGCGGGCCAGCGCCTCGTGGGCGCAGCCCAGCAGGTAGGCGGGCTCGTCCTCCGGCGGACGGGAGGGCGGCGCGTCGTCCCGCACCCCGGCAGGGACCGTGTCGGTAGCCACGGGAGGCATGTCGGCGGCGAGGGCTGTCGCGTGCTGGGCGTTGAGGTCCCTGGCCGCCTCCAGCGCGAGCCGCGCGTGCGCCAGGGCGGGCTCGGCGCGGCCCAGCAGGCAGTTCACGCGCGACAGCTGCCAGTGACCGATGGCGCGCTTGGCCACGCCGTAGTCGGGCCGCCTGGTCCAGTGCCACAGCGAGGCGTGCGCCAGCAGCAGCATCTCCTCGTCGTCCTGCGCGGTGCGCTCCGCCTTCTCCATCAGTTCCCAGCAGGCGTTGAAGCACTCCGCCGCGAAACGCTCGTGGGCGGCGGGGTCTCCGGTGGCGGACCCGTCCCGTCCTGCAGCCATGCCTCACCTCCGCAGGTGCGAGCCTAGACGGACCTCTCATGAGGCGGCTCAGAGGCTCGTCCGCCCCCAGCCGCAGGGGTCTCGGGACCGGTCCGTGGCCGCCGGCGCCTCGCTGGCCGGACCGTCCCGGAGCGGGCGGCGTGAGCGGCCTCACCTCGAGCGCCGCGGCCCGCCCTTCCCTCGCCATGCCGAGAGGCTAGCGCGCCTCAGGCGCGGCGGTAGAGGATCTCGCGCTTGACCTCTTCGATGGCCTGCGTCACGGGGATGCCGCGCGGGCAGGCCTCCGTGCAGTTGTAGGCGGTGCGGCAGCGCCACACGCCGTTGAGGTCGTTCAGCACCGCGAGCCGCTGGGCCGAGCCCCTGTCGCGCGAGTCGAAGATGAAGCGGTGCGCGTTGACTATGGCGGCGGGACCGATGTAGCGCCCGTTCGTCCAGAAGACCGGGCAGGAGGACGTGCAGGCGGCGCACAGGATGCACTTGGTGGTCGCGTCGAAGCGCTCGCGGTCCTCGGGGCTCTGCAGACGCTCCGTCGCCGGCGGCGCCTCGTCGTTGATGAAGTAGGGCAGCACCGCCCTGTAGGCGTCGAAGAACGGCTCCATGTCGACGATGAGGTCCTTGAGGACCGGCAGGCCCGGCAGCGGCTCCACCGTGATCCGCGGTCCCAGGTCCTTCACCAGCACCTTGCAGGCGAGCCGGTTGGTGCCGTTGATGAGCATGGCGTCGGAGCCGCAGATGCCGTGGGCGCACGACCGCCGGAACGACAGGCTGCCGGAGCGCTCCCACTTGATGTGATGGAGGACGTCGAGGACCCGCTCGTTCGGGTCGACGTCGAGCTGGTGCTCCTCCCAGCGGGGCCGCTTGTCGGCCTCGGGGTCGAAGCGCTTGATGCGAACCGTGATCTGCATGGTGCTCCCTAACGGCCGCGCCGTCCAGGGCGCGACCTCGCTGCTGACGCTGTCGGGTTCCGCATGACGCTCCTAGTAGACGCGGGGCTTGGGCTCGTAGCGGCCCAGCGTCACGGGCTTGTAGCTGATGCGCAGGCCGCCCTCGTCCTTGTGCACGAGGGTGTGCTTGAGCCAGTTGGCGTCGTCGCGCTCCTGGTAGTCCTCGCGGGAGTGCGCGCCCCGCGACTCCTTGCGGTTGAGGGCGGCGTGCACCAGCAGCTTGGCGTTGTCGAGCAGGAAGCCGAGCTCGAGGGCCTCCATCAGCTCGGTGTTGTAGACCCTGCCCTTGTCCTCCACGCCGATGAGCCGGTAGCGCTGCTCCAGCTCCGCGAGCTTCTCCGCCTGCGCCGTGAGCGTCTCGTGCGTGCGGAAGACCGAGGCGTTGTCCATCATCGACGCCTGCAGCTCGCTGCGGAGCTGCGATACGCGCTCCTGACGCGGGCCGTTCAGCGCCCTGTCGACCATCTCACGGGCGCGGTCCTTGACGTCCCTGGGCAGTGTGCCGAACTCGGCGGCAGCGGCGAAGGCCGCGGCGTTGCGCCCGGCGCGCCGCCCGAACACGAGGAGGTCGCCGAGGGAGTTCGTCCCCAGGCGGTTCGCGCCGTGCAGGCTGGCGCAGGCGACCTCCCCGGCGGCGTAGAGCCCGGGCAGCACGGTGTTGTCCCCGTCGAGGATCACGTTCGTGTCGATCGTCGTGGGGATGCCGCCCATGTTGTAGTGCGCGGTCGGCTGGATCGGCACGAGCTCCTTCACCGGGTCGACGCCCAGGTAGATGCGCGCGAACTCGGTGATGTCGGGCAGGCGCTCCTCGATGATGTGCGGGTCGAGGTGCGTGAGGTCGAGGTGGATGTAGTCCTTGTTCGGCCCCGCGCCGCGCCCCTCGCGGATCTCGAGGTACATCGCGCGGCTGACCATGTCGCGGGGGGCGAGGTCCTTGATCGTGGGGGCGTAGCGCTCCATGAACCGCTCGCCCTCGGCGTTGCGCAGGATCCCGCCCTCGCCGCGCGCGCCCTCGGTGAGCAGGACCCCCAGCTTGTAGAGGCCCGTGGGGTGGAACTGGTAGAACTCCGGGTCCTCGATGGGGATGCCGCGCTGGAACGCGATGCTGATGAGGTCGCCGGTGAGGGCGTGCGCGTTCGAGGTGACCTTGAACATGCGCCCGTTGCCGCCGGTCGCGATGATCACGGCCTTGGCGAGGAACGTGTGCAGCGTGCCCGTCGCCAGCTCGTAGGCGACGACGCCGCGGCAGGCCCCGCCCTCGATGATCAGGTCGAGGACGTGGAACTCGTTGAAGAACCGCACGTCGTCCTTGATCGACTGCTGGTAGAGCGTCTGCAGGATCATGTGGCCCGTGCGGTCGGCGGCGTAGCAGGCGCGCTCCACGGCGGCCTTGCCGTGGTCGCGCGTGTGCCCGCCGAACTTGCGCTGCGCGATCTTGCCGTTGGGCAGCCGGCTGAAGGGCAGGCCCATGTGCTCGAGCTCGTAGACGGCCTCGATGACCTCGTGCGCGAAGACCTCGGCCACGTCCTGGTCGGTGAGGTAGTCGCCGCCCTTGACGGTGTCGAAGGCGTGCCACTCGGGGTGGTCCTCGCTGACGTTGCCGAGCGCCGCCCCCACGCCGCCTTGCGCCGCGCCGGTGTGCGACCGGGTCGGGTAGAGCTTCGAGATGACGGCCACGGAGACCCCGGGGTGCTGCGCCGCGTAGCGCGCGGCCATCAGACCGGCCCCGCCGGCGCCCACGACGATGACGTCGAACCTGTGGAAGTCGCTCATCTACCCCTCTTCGGCCGAGGCCCCGCGGCGCGCCGGCTCACTGGCCGAGGTTCCTCACGGCCTCGCCCATCTCGTCGAAGGTGTACGTCCAGAGCGTCATGACCCCGACGACGAAGACGGCGAAGACAACCGTGTAGAGGACGGCCTTGACCCAGAAGCGCGCCTGCGGGCGCCTGATGTGGTCGTCGACGACGTAGCGCAGGCCGTTCGTCCCGTGCAGCAGCGCCAGGCCGAGCAGGAACGAGTCCATGACCCGCACCGCCGGCTGCGCCAGGCGCTCGGCGACGTAGTCGTAGTCGATGGTGCCGGCGTTGGTGACGATGTTGTTCACGAACACGTGGGCGAAGACCAGGAAGACCAGCAGGAACCCGCTGATGCGCATGAACACCCACCAGGCGAGCTCGCTGTTCGTGGCGTAGGCGGACCGCGCCTCGCGCAGAGTGCGCGGGCGCGCCGCCCCGGTCGTGCGGGCGTCCACCGCCACCTCAGGCACCTCCGATGATCTCGGGGACGATCTTGATGAGCACCGGGATGCCGATCGCGACGGTGATGCCGAGGACGCCGTACCACATGACGCGCTGGTAGCGGATCGCCCACGGCGTGAAGTCGAGGAGGATGATCCGCAGCCCGTTGAGGGCGTGGTAGACGACGCCCGCGATGATCAGGATCAGGCCGATGCGGAACGGCCACTGGTGGTAGAAGAGCAGGAAGTCGTTGAAGGGGCCCTCGGGCCCGTACATCACCAGGCTGATGTCGAACACGTGCAGCAGCAGGTAGAGCGCCAGTGCGACACCGGAGATGCGGTGCAGGAAGTACGCCCACTGGCCCTCGCGGCCTCGGTACATGCCAACCTCCGTACGAGCGAGCCGACCGCCTCGTAGAGGCGCCCTGGGTATCGTACACCCGCCTCCGGAGCCGTCCCCGACGGCAGGAGAGCCGAGCGAGACAACGCGGCCTGCGCTGCCTGGGAAGCCGCTCGGACGGGGTAACCTGCTGCGGATGCTCCTCGCCTTCGACCTCGACAGGACGCTCGTCGCGGACGACTTCACGCTGCCCGACGACGTCGCCGACGCGATAAGCGCCGCGCGCGCCGCGGGCCACCACGTCACGGTCCTCACCGGCAGGCCCCTGGTGGCCGCCAGGGGGTACCTCGAGCGCCTCGCCGTCGACAGGCCGTACGCCGTGAACCACGGCTCGACGATCCTCGCCCCCGACGGGTCGCTCATCGACCGCAAGCGCCTGCGGGAGGACGAGGTGAGCGCGATCCTGGGGGCGTTCCTCGCCGACGCCGAGCTCGAGTTCTCCTGCGTCGTGGACGACCACATCTACGTGCGCGACCCGGCCCACGAGCGCTGGCTGCACGCCCACGCCCAGGGACGCGTCGTCGCCCGCTACGCCGCGGGCCTCGAGCTGGCGGCCGACAAGGTCGTCTTCCACGCGAACGGACGCTGCGCCGAGGTCGACGCCCACGTCGCGCGCAGCCACCCGCACCTCGTGCGCTACGCCTGGGGGGACGGCTGGCTCGAGGTCGTGCCCACCGGCGGCGACAAGGGCTCGGCCCTGGCGCGGATCGCGGAGCTCCTCGACGTCCGCCGCGACGACGTCGTGGCCTTCGGCGACGGCCTCAACGACGTCAGCATGCTGAGCTGGGCCGGCCACGCCGTGGCGGTGGGTCCCGAGGCGCACCCCGAGGCCCTCGCCGTCGCGCACGAGCGCGTCGCCGCGCCCGAGGCGGGCGGCGTGGCCGAGTGGCTGCGGGCCAACGCCCTCTGAGGCCGGCGCCCTCGGGCGCCGGCGCGGCGAGCAGCCACCGCGCGGACCGGCGGGCCGGCGACGCGCAGGGCCCCGCCGGCGGCCGCTAGCCGATCGCCTGCATGAACTCCTGGCGGGTGCGGGCGTCCTCCCTGAAGATGCCGCGCATCGCGCTCGTCACGGTGACGGAGCCCTGCTTCTCGACGCCGCGCATCATCATGCACAGGTGGCTGGCGCGGGTGACGACGGCCACCCCCTGCGGCTCGAGGATCTCCTCGAGGGCGTCGGCGATCTGCGCGGTCATGCGCTCCTGCACCTGCATGCGCCGGGCGAAGACGTCGATCACGCGGGCGAACTTCGACAGGCCGAGGATCCTGTCGCCGGGCACGTAGCCGATGGCCGCCGTGCCGAAGAACGGCAGCATGTGGTGCTCGCAGAGCGAGTAGAACTCGATGCCGGTCAGCACGACCATCTCCGAGCTCTCGGCCTTGAACAGGGCCCCGTTGATCACCTGCTTGGGGTCCTGGGCGTAGCCGCTGGTCAGGTACCTCAGCGAGCGCTCCACGCGCTGCGGTGTCCTCCGCAGGCCCTCGCGCGTGACGTCCTCGCCGAGGACCGTGATGAGCTGGGCGATGAGGGGCTCGAGGCTGGTCTCGCCCACCTCGTCGAAGTCGTCGACGCGTCCGAAGTCCACCCTGGTTTCTCTCACTGGGCTGTCATGCTAGCCCACGTCGCTCATCCCCACCCTCGCCGGTGTACGCAGGGCCGCGGGCTACTCTTGTGGGCGTGCGACTCGACAGGCTGCACAGCTACCTGACGCGGTTCGAGACCACGGTGACCGCCGTCGAGACGGCGGACGGCGGCGCCTGGGTGCGCCTCGACCGCTCCGCCTTCTACCCCACGGCCGGGGGGCAGCCCCACGACACCGGGCTCCTCGCCGGGCGCAAGGTCGTGGACGTCGAGGCGCGGGGCGAGGAGGTCTGGCACCTGCTCGAGCCGGGCGAGGCGCCCGCCGTGGGCGACGCGGTGGTCGGCGAGGTCGACTGGGAGCGCCGCTACGCCCACATGCAGCGCCACACCGCCCAGCACATGCTCTCGCAGGCCTTCATGCGCGTGGGAGCCGCCCGCGGCGCGGCGGACGAAGGCGGCGAGCCCGGCTACCACACCCGCTCGGTGAGCATGCGCGGGCCCGACTGCACCCTCGACCTCACCGGCGAGCCCGACGACGAGGCGCTTGCCGCCGCCGAGGAGGAGGTCAACGCCGCCGCCCGGCGCGCGCTGCCCGTGCTGGCGTTCGAGGTGCCGGAGGGGATGCTGAGCCACTACCGCCTGCGCCGGCCGCCGAAGGTGCGCGGCCTGGTGCGGCTCGTCGCCGTCGGCGACTACGACCTCGTGGCCTGCGGCGGCACGCACCTGAGGAACAGCGCCGAGGCGCTGCCCGTGAAGGTCATGGGCCTCGAGCGCGTGCGCGGCGGCCTCACGCGGGTGACGTTCAGGGCCGGCGCGGAGGCGCTCGCCGACCACGCCCTCAAGCACGCGGTGGCCAGCGGCCTCACGGCGCTCCTGAGCGCCCCGCCGGCCGACCACCCGGAGCGGGTGCGCGCGCTCCTCGACCGCGTGGGCGAGCTGGAGCACGAGCTGGGCCGCGCCCGCTCCCGCCTCGCCGACGGCCTGGCCGACGCGCTGCTGCGGGGCGCGCGGGACGAGCTGCCGGGCGGCGTCAGGCTCCTGGCGCACGCCCTCGAGGAGGGCGACGCGGCCCTCCTCGAGCCGCTCGTGGAGCGGCTGCAGGGCGAGCCCGCGTGCGTGTCCCTCCTCGCGTCGCGCGGGGGAGGCGCGGCGCGGCTGTCGTTCCTCGCCGGGCCGGGGGCGGACGTGGACGTGAGGCCGGCTCTCGCGGCCGCCCTCGAGGTCCTGGGCGGACGGGGCGGCGGCCGTCCGGACCGCGCACAGGGCGCCGGGCCGGACCGGGGCCGCCTGGGCGAGGCCATGGCTGCGGCCGTCGCCGCGCTGCGCGGCTGAGCCCGTCACCGCATCTCATCGCCGGCCCGCCTACCGTGCGGTGAGGGACGCGGACCCGGGTCCGCGTCCGTGGGAGGCGACATGGCGACGAAGACCGGGGCCAAGCAGGAGAAGCTCTTCGCCACGCGGATCGACCTGCCCGAGGAGGAGCGCGGCGCGCTGGTGGCGCTCTGCAACCAGATGCTGGCCGACACCTTCGACCTCTACTCGCAGGCGAAGCAGGCGCACTGGAACGTCAAGGGCACGGACTTCATGCAGCTCCACGAGCTCTTCGACGGCGTCGCCGAGGCCGTGCTCCCGTTCGTCGACGAGATCGCCGAGCGCGCCGCGACCCTGGGCGGGGTCGCGCTCGGCACCGCGCGCCTGGCGTCCGCGGCGTCGCGGCTCGCGGAGTACCCGGAAGGGCTGGTGGAGGGCCGGGAGCACCTCGAGGCGGTGCGCGAGCGCCTGGCCCAGTACTGCGGCGCGCTGCGCGAGGCGATCGAAGAGGCGGAGCGGCTCGGCGACCCGACGACCGTCGACCTCTTCACCGAGGCCTCGCGCGCGGCCGACCTGCAGCTCTACTTCGTCGAGTCGCACCTGCAGGGGTAGGTCTGCGCGGCGCGCGGGTGGCCGCGCCCGGTGTTCGGCCGGGACGCCCGGGTCGCCGCGCCGCGCACCGGACCGCTGCCGCTCGGCCCGCGCTCAGGCCTCGGCGCCGCCGCCGAACTCGTCGCGCAGCGCGCTCTGCTCCAGCACGTGCTTGGCGACGTAGACGGGCGCCTTGACGCGCACCGCCAGCGCCAGCGCGTCCGACGGACGGGCGTCGACGTCGAAGCGCACGCCGCCCCGCTCGAGGATCAGCATCGCGTAGTACGTGCCGTCGACGAGGTCGGTGACCTCGACGCGCGCGATCTGGACGCCGAGCAGCTCCAGCACCGAGACGAACAGGTCGTGGGTGAGCGGGCGCTCGAGCTTCTCGTTCGAGCGACCCGCCGCGATCGAGATCGCCTGCATGGCGTCGATGGCGATGGGGAGGATCTCGCCTTCCCCGCTCTTCAGCAAGGCCAGGAACTGGTTCTCGTCCCCGGAGACGGCGATCTCCTCCAGCTCCACCTTGACCATGGCGGCATGATAGCCCGGGCGCTTGGGTACACTCTGAGCCCATGTTCGAGCCCGTGGTCGGTCTCGAGGTGCACCTGGCGCTGAGGACCGCCACCAAGCTCTTCTGCGCCTGCCCCGCCGACGTCGAGGGCGGCGAGCCCAACGAGAACGTCTGCCCCGTCTGCCTCGGCCTGCCAGGCACCCTGCCCGTCGTGAACGAGCGGGCGCTCGACCTGGCCGTCACCTTCGCGCTGGCGCTGGGCGCCGAAGTGGCCCCGGCGGCGCGGTTCGACAGGAAGCACTACTTCTACCCCGACTCCCCGAAGAACTACCAGATCAGCCAGCACGCCCTGCCCATCGGCCGCGGCGGCGGCGTGAGGCTGCCCTCTGGCAAGGTCGTGCGCATCGCGCACTGCCACCTCGAGGAGGACGCGGGGCGGCTGGTGCACCCGCCGTACGCCCCGTACTCGCTCGTCGACCTGGGACGCGCCGGCACCCCGCTCGTCGAGCTCGTCACCGAGCCGGACATCGCCTCGCCGGAGGAGGCGCGGGCGTTCCTCGAGGAGGTGCAGGCCATCGCGCGCGCCACGGGCGTCTCGGACGCCTCGCCCGAGGAGGGCAAGATGCGCGCCGACGTGAACGTCTCGCTCAGGGGCGATGACGGCGGGCCCGGCACGAAGGTCGAGGTCAAGAACCTCAACTCCTTCCGCAACGTCGCGTCCGCCGTCGCGTTCGAGGCGCGGCGGCAGCGGCGGGTGCTGGAGGCCGGCCGCGCGGTCGTGCAGGAGACGCGCGGCTTCAACGAGGGCGGCCAGCGCACCTACACGCTGCGGGTGAAGGAGGGCTCGGAGGACTACCGGTACCTCGCCGACCCCGACCTGCCCGGCATCGACCTGACGGGTCGGATACGGGAGCTCGCCGCGGCGCTGCCGGAGCTGCCGGCCGAGCGGGCGGAGCGCTACGAGGGCCTGGGCCTGCGGGCGGAGGACGCGCGCCTGCTGGCCTACGACCCGGCCGCCGCCCGGGTGTTCGACGACGCCGTCCTGGCCGCCCCCGGGCACGTCAAGGCCCTGGCGGCCTGGCTCACCGTCGACGTCGCCGGCGCCCTGGCGTCCGCGGGACGCTCCCTCGACCCGGAGACGTTCCCGACCGAGGGCTTCTCCAAGCTCGTCTCGCTCGTCGAGGAGGGGAGGGTGTCGGGACCCACGGCGAAGGGCCTGCTGGGCGAGGTCCTGGCCGGCGCCGACCCGGAGGCCCTCGTGGACGCGCGCGGCCTCGCGCAGGTGAGCGACGAGGGCGAGCTGGGCGACGTGGTCGACGAGGTCGTGAGGGCGAACCCCGAGCTCGTCGCGCGCGTCAGGGTGAACCCCAGGGCGCTCAACGCCCTGCTCGGCGAGGTGATGCGCGCCACCCGCGGCACCGCCAAGCCCGACCTCGCCCGCCGCCTGCTCGAGGAGAGGCTGCTGGGGGGATAGCGCTCGACGAGAGGCTGCCCGATGGCCGGCGCCCGCGGCGCCTCCGCCGATGGGACGCGTCTCGCGGCGCGGCGGTCGGGGGCTAGACCCTCTCATCGAGAGCCAAGCGGTCCGCCGCTACCCTGGACCCGTAGGCACACGCCAGGCGCACGACCCAGGGAGGTATGACACGTGCTCCAGCGCGCGCAGCGCCCCGTCCAGCGGCTCGGCCGCGCGTCCGCGGCGCTGGCCGCGGCCCTCTGGCTGTCCTCGTGCGCCGCGCCCGGCACCCAGCCCGGGCCGGTCACCGCGGTCACCGTCACCGCCGTGCCGGCGGGGGTCGTGGTCGCGTGGTCGGGGGGCGAGGGCGCTTCCGGGTTCGTCGTCTACCGCGCCCCCGCCGGCGAGGGGATGACCGAGCTCGCGCGCGTGCCCGGAGCCGCCAGGAAGCACGCCGACTACACCGCCGAGCCCGGCGTCGCCTACGCCTACGCGGTCGCCGCCGTCGGCCCGGGCGGCCCCGGCGAGCACGTGGTCCAGGAGGCCGGTCCCGTCGCCGCGCTGCCCGGCGCGCGCCTGACCGTGGACGTCGACGGGCCCGGCACGGTCGTTGTCGAGGGGCCGGCCGGACCCGTCACCTGCAGCGAGGACTGCGTGGTGGGCTTCGAGCCGGGGTCCGAGGCCTCCCTGGCCGGCGTCGACGGCGACCTCGCGTTCGCCGGCTTCGGGGAGCCGTGCCCGCCGACGCCCGAGTGCCTCCTCACCGTGGATGAGGACATCAGCGTCGAGGCCCTCTTCCGCGCCCACGTGCTGCGCCTGAGCCTCGACGGCGACGCCCCCGTGAGCGTGACCTTCTCCCCTCCCGACGACAGGGGCCACGACGCCTGCCAGGTGCGCCCCGACGCCGACTGCCTCCTCGGCTTCACCTACACGGCCGGGAGCACCCTGCAGGTCAGCGTGAACGCGGCCCCGGTCGACCCTGACGCCGCCCGGGTACTCGGCCTGGCCGGGGACTGCGAGACGAGCCAGCGCTTCTGCGTCGCCGACCTCGGCGGCGCCGCGTCGGTGGCGGTGATCGCCGCCGTGACGCCGGTGGCCGTGCCGGACGACTTCGCGGTCAGGGCCGACAGCGCCTACGACGTCGGCGCGCCCGGCGTGCTGGCCAACGACGAGGTCGGCGGGACGGCTCGCGTCGAGCTCGTGGAGTTCGCGGGCCCGGGCCAGCTCCATCTCGGCGCCGACGGGTCGTTCAGCTACTCCCCGCCCGCTCGTCCGCCCGAGAACGTGACGTTCTCGTACCGGGTGCGCGGCGCCCACGACGTGGCCGGACCCGCCGCCGAGGTGGGCCTCGCGCTCGTGCCGCCTCCCCGCGCGGCGCCGGACGAGTACGCGACGGCCGAGGACGCCGACCTGAGCGTGCCCGCGCCCGGGGTGCTGGCGAACGACGCGGCGGACGGCGAGGTCGAGGTCGAGCTGGTGGCGGCCGACGGCCACGGCGAGGTCGACCTCGCCCCCGACGGCTCGTTCGTGTTCCGTCCGGGGCCCGACGACGTGAGGCCCTACGGCTTCACCTACCGCGTCAGGAACGAGCTGGGCGCCGTCAGCGAGGAGGCGACCGTGACCGTCGCCGTGGCGCCCGTCAACGACCCGCCCTCGTTCGCGCTGCTGCAGGAGACGGTGAGCGCTCGGCCCGGCCAGGCGGTGACGGTGGAGGGGTTCGCCCACGACGTCTCGCCAGGGGGCGGCGAGGACGAGGCGGGCCAGGGCCTGCGGTTCCTCGTGAACTGGCACGAGGGCGACAGGCCGCCGTTCTTCCCGGCGCCCTCGATAGACGGCCAGGGGACGCTGCGGTTCACCGGCTTCGGGACCGGGTCCGCGACGTTCGAGGTCGTGCTGCGGGACTCGGGCGGGGCGGGCGGCGGACCGGCGCGGTCGGAGCCGCGCTACTTCACGATCACGCTGCAGTAGGGCGCTCGAACCGCGGACGCCTCGGCGGTCAGCCGGGGTCGCCGGGCGGTCCCTGCGGACCCTGCGGTCCCTGAGGACCCGGCGGGCCCTCGGGGCCGGGCGGACCCTGCGGACCAGGGGGGCCCTCTGGTCCCGGCGGACCCTGCGGTCCGGGCGGGCCCGGCGGACCTTGCGGTCCGGGCGGGCCGGCCGGGCCCCGTTCGCCGCGGCAGTCGAGGACGCCCACCACGCCGTCGGCGTCGAGGTCCTCGCCGAGGTCGGGCGCGCCGTCGGCGTCGAGGTCCCAACAGGCCGTGCCGGGCTCGCCCGCCGGACCGGGCGGTCCGGGCGGGCCGGGCGGGCCCGCCTCGCCGGGCTCCCCTGGCGGACCCTGCTCGCCCGGCGCTCCGGGCGCTCCCGGGAGACCTAGCGGCCCGCGCTCGCCCGGGGGCCCCGGCGGTCCCGGGGGACCCGCGGGACCCGGCGCCCCGTCGGCACCGCGGCAGTCGCGGACGCTCACGACCCCGTCGCCGTCCCGGTCCTCGCCCGGGCCGGCCTGCCCGTCGCCGTCGACGTCCCAGCACGCGACGCCGGGAGGGCCCGCCGGTCCGGGCGGGCCGGGCGGACCCGCGGGGCCGACGAACTCGCCGGCGGCCATGGCGTCGAGCACGGCCTGGAGTCGGCTCCCGAGCGCGTCGACGCGCTCGTACAGCCTCTCCTCGCCGCAGACGACCTTCTCCATCGCGAGGTCCAGGGCCCTGTCGAGGAGCAGCGCCGTCTGGTAGCCGGTGAGGAACGCGTCGCCGTGGAACTCGCCCGACGGGAACGCGACGCCCACGCCGAGCGACGCGACGCGCTCCACCGAGGAGCGCGCCCAGTGGTCCGCGGGCACGTCGGCGAAGCCGAACCCCTGGTCGGGCCCGGCCACGAGCTGGTCGGGGCAGCCGGTGGCGGCGTCGACGCGGGAGAGCATGCGGTCGACGAGCACCGCGGCCTGGTAGCCCGTGAGCGAGCCCCCGCCGAGGAAGGAGCCGTCGGGGAAGGTGACGTCGACGCCCTTCTCGCCGAGGCCGCGCACGGCGTCGCGGCCCCACTGGACGTCGCCCTGGGTCAGGCCGAACGTGGCCAGGACGAGGAGGAGCGCCGTCGGTAGGAGCCTGCCCGTGAACCTCGCACGCATGGCCCAGGGTAGAGGAAGCGGCGCGCGGGCCGATGTGCCGCCCGCGCGCGCTCTCGCGTCCCCGGGCCGCTAACCTCCGCCCGGCCCCCGCGCGGTGAGCTCCAGGCTCGGCAGCGGCTCGATCACGTAGTCGACGCCCGGCGGCAGGCCGCCGGCGGCGCAGGCGGCCTGGACCGTCCCGATCACGGCGAATGCGTCGGCGTGGCCCGGCGCGGGCGCAGACGCCACCGTCGCTCCCGGCTGGCTCAGGGCCTCGGGGCACTCGCACACGCCCGGCTCGCCCTGCGGTCCGGGAGGACCGGGCGGACCGGGCGGACCCTCGGGGCCCGCCTCGCCCTGGTCGCCCTTGGGTCCCGGCGGGCCAGGCTCACCGTCCTCGCCCGGGTCTCCCTTGTCGCCCTTGGGACCTGGCGGGCCTTCGGGACCACGCGGACCCGGCGGACCCTCCTCGCCCTGCGGACCCTCCTCGCCCTGGTCGCCCTTGGGACCGGGCGGTCCCTCGGGCCCCGCCGGACCAGGCGGACCTGCCTCGCCCTGCGGACCCGGAGGGCCCATCGGGCCCGGGTCGCCCTGCGGGCCCGGCGGACCCTGCTCGCCCTGCGGACCGGGCGGGCCCTGCTCGCCCTGCGCCCCCGGCGCTCCGGGAGGACCCGGCGGGCCCATCTCGCCCGCGGGCCCCGGCGGTCCGGGCGGGCCCATGGGTCCCTCATCGCCCTGCGGCCCGGGGGGTCCTGGCGGACCGACGCAGTCGCTCGCCCCGACGACCCCGTCGAGGTCGACGTCCTCGCCCTCGCTGGGCAGGCCGTCGCCGTCGCTGTCCCAGCACGCCAGCCCGTCGCGTCCGTCGGCGCCGGGAGGCCCCGGCGGCCCGGCGGGACCGGGCGGGCCCGCCTCGCCCTGAGGCCCGGGCGGTCCGGGCGGACCCGCGGCGCCCACCTCGCCCGGCGCGCCCGCCGGGCCGACTGGGCCCTCGGGCCCGGCAGGACCGACGGGGCCCGGGGGACCGGGCTCTCCCGCCGGGCCAGGAGGACCCGGAGGTCCCGCGGGACCCTCGGGCCCGGGGGGACCCTCGGCGCCAGCCTCCCCGGGCGGGCCTGGCGGTCCCGGAGGCCCGGGCGGGCCCGTCTCGCCCTGAGGCCCCGGCGGCCCGGGAGGCCCCTGCAGCGCTCCCTCGGCGATGGCCGCCCGCACCGACTGGACCTCGGCGCTCATCTCGCCGAGACGGTCGGCGACGCTCGCCTCGCCGCACCCGACCTTGGCGTCGATCGCCGACACCGCGCCGGCGATCAGCGCCGCCGTCTGGAAGCCCGTGAGGAACTCGTCACCGTTCAGGCGCCCGTCGGGGAACGCCTCCTGCACGCCCAGCGCCGCCACGCGCGCCGCGGCGCCGGCCGCCCAATGGTCCTCCGGCACGTCGCTGAACGCGAAACCGGTGTCGGGTAGCCCGGCCATGGCGTCGGTGCAGCCGGTGGCCGCGTCGGCGCGCGCCAGCAGCCTGTCGACGAGCACCGCCGCCTGGTAGCCGGTCACGGCGCCCTCGCCCAGGAACGAGCCGTCGGGGAAGCCGAGGTCGAAACCGGCCTCGCCCAGCTGCCCCAGCGCCTCGCGACCCCAGTCGGGCCCGCCACCGTCCTGGCTCGAGCCGATGGCCAGCAGCGCTAGGGCGGCCAAGGCGGCCGTCAACGGTCGAAGCCTTCGCATCCGCACCTGCCGATCCCGCCGCCGGGCCCGGCGGCGTCATGCGCTCATGATTAGGCCTCCCCCATGTGAACCCGTCTACGGAACGCACGGCGCTAACCTTTACCCGTGTCCCACCGTCGGCTCAGACACGCCTCGCTGCCCGCGCTGGCGCTGGCCTGGGCCCTCTCCGCGGCGCTGGCTCAGGGCGCGCTGCCCGAGGAGGCCGCCGCGGCCCTGCGCGCCGGCCAGGCGGCCGCCGCCGAGGCCGTGGCCACCTACGAGGCCCACTTCCCCGACCAGCCGCTGTGGCGCGAGGCCATCGCGCAGGGCGAGCGCGCGCGCTCGCTGGCTCCCGACCGACTCGAGCCGCTGCGGTTCCTGGCGCAGGTCTACGGGATCACGGGCTGGACGTCGCGCACCTGGGAGGCGTGGCAGGCCTACCTCGAGCTGGGCGGCACGCTCGACGCGCGCGCCCGTGCCGACGCGGCCCGCGCCGCGCTCGTCCTCGGCTACCAGGCGTTCACGGCCGGGGCCATGGAGAGGGCGCGGGAGCTGCTGGAGGCGAGCCACGACCTCGTGCCCGACGACCTGACCACGGTCACCTACCTGGGCCAGGCGCGGCTGCAGACGGGCGACGTGGAGGGCGCGATACCGCTGCTCGAGGTCGCCGCCGAGACCTACCCGCAGCTCAGGCCGACCCTGCAGAGGGCCGCCCTCGGCGCCGAGCACGGCCTCGGCGCGGCCGACGCGTTCCTGGCGGCGGAGCGCGAGTTCGCGCGGGACAACATGGCCGGCGCCCTCTCGCTCTACGTGGCTGCCATGCAGGGAGACCCGGGCTTCGTCGAGGCCATCAAGGGCGCCGCCGAGGCCAACGCCGCCCTGGGCCGCGCCGACGAGGCGCGGCGGCTGTGGGAGCGTGCGCTGGAGGTGGACCCGGGCGACGCGGAGGTGCAGGCGGTGCTGGCCAGGCTCGACGCCGCGGCCGAGGCCGCGGACGTCGCCGCCCAGGCGGCTCAGGAGGCGCAGGCCGCCGCCGAGGCGGAGGCGGCCGCGCAGGCGGCGGCCGAGGCCGAGGCGCCGCCGGTGGTGCTGGCGCCGCCGGGCGCCCAGCCGCCCGGCGCGGCTCCTGGGGGTCCGGCGGACGAGGGGCCGGAGGACGCGGGGCCGCCGGCGGAGGAGCCGGAGGACGTCGAGGCCCAGCCGCCCGCCGAGGAGCCGCCAGTGGCTGAAGAGCCCGCCGAGGAGCCGCCAGTGGCCGAGCCTCCCGCGGAGGAGCCCCCCGTGGCCGAGGAGCCCGCGGAGGAGCCGCCGGCCGAGGAACCTCCGGTCGCCGAGGAGCCGGAGGAGCCCCCGGTCGAGGAGCCGCCCGTGGCGGAGGAGCCGGAGGAGGAGCCCCCGGTCGCCGAGGAGCCTCCCGCCGAGGAGCCCGGGGAAGATGGCCTCGCCGCGGTGCCGCCCGCACCCGCGCCACGGCCCGCGCCGGGGCTGGGGGGCGCCCAGACGCTGGCCCTCGTCGACGCGACGATCAGTCCGCGGCCCGTGGAGCAGGGCGGCGAGGGGGCCTTCACGTTCCTGGAGGCGCCCGCCGCCGCGGTGGGCGACCTGGGCGCCTACGGCCAGGGCACCCTGCACGTGCAGGTCGAGCTGCTCGAGAAGCCGACCGACGACCCCGTGCTCGTGCAGCTGTGCCTGGTGCCAGACGACCTGATCACGGTGCGTCCCGCCTGCAGCGAGCCGAGCGCGCTGCGCCTCGAGGGCGAGGGCGTGGTCAGCGCCGCGCAGAGCGTGGCCGGCATGGAGGGCGCCGCGGCCATCGACTGGTCGCAGGGCATGGCCCAGGTCCTCGTCGTGCTGCGCGACGCAGCCGGACGCCCGCTCGACGCCCGCTACGCCTACGACGAGCAGGGACGCCCGCTCGACGTCGCCGCCTACTACCCGATGAGCCTACGCGTGCGCGCCGCGCTGGTACCGGCGGGCGGCACGTTCACCGGCTGGTGAGGGCCGCGCGCTGCGCCCGCCGGCCCCGGGTCGGCGACGGGACGGCTCGGCGCTCGGGCGGCCGCCACGCGGCTACCGGGCGGACCGGACCTCAGCGACCCACGCCCACGTAGTCGAGGCCGGCAGCCCTCACGGCGTGCGGCTGGAGGTAGTTGCGCGCGTCGAGGAGGAGCGTCCCGCGCATGCGCCGCTTCAGGGCGGCGAGGTCGAGCTGCCTGAACTGCGGCCAGTCGGTGACGAGGACGAGCGCGTCGCAGCCCACGGCCAGGCACTCGGGGTCGCGGCAGTACTCGACGGGCAGGTCCGGGTGGAGGCGCCTGGCGTTGTCCATCGCCACGGGGTCGTAGACCTTGACGATGGCGCCGCGGTCGGCGAGCTGCTCGATCAGCGTGAGCGCGGGCGAGTCGCGCAGGTCGTCGGTGTTGCCCTTGAAGGCGAGCCCCAGGAGGCCGATCGTCGTGCCGCGCAGGACCTTGAGGTGGTGCTGCAGCTTCTCGACGATGAACTGGCGCTGTCGCCGGTTGACCTCGATCGCCGAGCGGACGATGGGCATCGTGTAGTCGTAGCTCGCGGCCAGGGCGAGCACGGCGGCCGTGTCCTTGCCGAAGCAGGAGCCGCCCCAGCCGATCCCGGCGTGGAGGAACCGCGGGCCGATGCGCTGGTCGAGGCCGATGGCGCGGGCGACCTCGGTGATGTCGGCGCCGACCATCTCGGCGAGCTGGGAGAACTCGTTGATGAAGCTGATCTTCGTGGCGAGGAACGCGTTGGCCGCGTACTTGGTGAGCTCGGCGCTGGTGGCCGACGTCGTGATCAGCGGCGGCAGCTCGTAGCGCTCGGGCCGCGGCGTGCCCGGCGGCGGGTCGAACGTCTGCTCGAGGATCGGTTGGTACAGCTCGCGGAGCAGGCCGACGGCGAACGGGTCCTCGGCGCCGATGACGATGCGGTCCGGGTAGAACGTGTCGTGGACCGCCTTGCCCTCGGCCAGGAACTCGGGGTTCGACGCCACGTGCACCGCGGCCGTCACCCCGCGCGCCTCCAGGCACCGCTTGATGATGCCCTCGACGTGGCGGGCGCTGCCCACGGGCACGGTGGACTTGTTCACCACCACCAGCCGCGCGCCCTCCTGGATCAGGTCGGCGACGTCCTTGGCGGCGGCGTCGACGTACCTCATGTCGGCGTCGCCGTTCTCCTTCGACGGCGTGCCCACGGCGATCATCACGACGCCCGTGCCGGCCAGGGGCGGGATGTCGGTCCGGAACGAGATGCTGCCGCTCACGGCCTGCAGCAGCTCGGCGAGGCCGGCCTCGTGGATCGTGGGCTCGCCGCGGCCGAGGGCCTCCACGACGCGCTCCTGCTTGTCGACGCAGGTGACCCTGTGGCCGAGGTAGGCGAGCGCGGTCCCGGTGGTCAGGCCGACGTAGCCGGTGCCGATGATCGTTACGTTCACCGCTTCTTCCTCCATGGGCCGCGGCTCAGCCGCGGCGGTTGGTCGTGGACCTCACGCTGACCCGCGCCTCGGGGCGGGGCGGGGCGGCGGGCTCCGTGGGCGGCGGGGCGCCGTAGCCGTAGCCGTAGCCGACGGTCCTCAGGCGCGGCTCGTCGACCATCGTGGCGGCGATGCCGAGCAGCCTGACGCCCATGCGCTGGAGCAGGTCGAGGGTGGCGCGCAGCGGCCGCCTGTCGGCCTTGCGCAGGCTGACGGCCAGGACGGCGCCGGTGCACGACGGCGCGATCGTGAGGGCGTCGGCCACGGCCAGCACAGGCGGCGAGTCGACGACGATGACGTCGTAGTCGTGGCCCCAGCGGTTCACGCACGCCGAGAAGCCGCGCCCGAGGATCTCGGCCGCCTGGGTCGAGACCTGGAACGAGGGGACGATGTCGAGGCGCTGGCGTCCGCCGAGGGGCACGCGGGCCACCATGTGCGGTCCGTCGGGGTCGCGCAGGAAGTCGAGCAGCTCCGAGGCCTGGCCGCGCCTGAGCCCGTACTCCTGGAACAGCACCGGCTGCCTGAGGTCGGCGTCGACGAGCAGCGTCCGGTAGTCGTTGCGGGCGAAGCTCTCGGCGAGGTTGAGGGCGACGGCCGACTTGCCCTCGCCCGAGCGCCCGCTCGTCACCAGGATCACGCGCGGCGAGGCGTCGGCGGTGGCGAAGAGCACGCCGGTGCGCAGGTAGCTCGCGGCCTCCCGCGGGAAGCGCCGGCCGGGCTTGGAGAGGCGCTGGAACTCGGCGAGGATGGGCACGCCGGAGACGGCCTCGACCTCGGCGACGTCGGTGATGCGGGTGTTCATGAGCGAGCGCAGGATCACGATGCCGTAGGCCACTACGAGGCCGGCCAGCGCGGCCAGCAGCGCGTTCACCAGCGGACGCGGCGCCACCGGCGAGGCGCTCGGCACGGCCTCCTGGATGACCTCGAGCCGGCCGATGGCCGACACGCCCATGGCGCGCGCCACGGCCAGCGACTGCTGCTGCTGGGCGCGCAGCGAGATGAGGCCGTCGATCTCCGACTGCCGGCTCGGGTCGCCGAGCGCCTGCAGCGCGCGCACCTGCTCGGTGAGCGCGGCGATCTGCTGCTCGAGCGCCTGCACGACCTGGCCCACGCTGCGGGTGGCGCGCTCGACGTCCCAGGCGACGAGGGCCGACGCCACGGCGTTCGCCACGCCGGCCGCGCGCTCGGGCGTGCCGGCGCGTCCCGTGATCGTCAGCAGCGCCGACGTGCCGTCGTCGCGCGACGTCACGCGGTACTGGGCGCGGATCGCAGAAGGCGGCTGGTCCTGCTCGCCCAGCTGGGCCTGCGCCGTCTTCGCCACGGCGTCGCTGCGGCTGGCCACCTCGTAGGCGCTGGCGTCGATCGCCGGCGCCACGAACGGCGACACGCCGAACGACCTGAAGTCGGCGGTGGAGGAGGACACGAGCACCGTCGCCTCGGCCTCGTAGACGGGGGGCTGCCCCTGCGACCAGAGGTAGACGGCGAGGCCGAAGACGACCGCCAGCACCATCCCGAGGCTGAGGCCACGGCGCACGAGCCGCATGGCCTCGCCCACGGCGACCGACACGTCGTTGGTCATCTGACCTCTCTCGGGCCGATGGCTCGGCCAGAACGGACTGTAGCAGACGGTTCCTGAGAGCTCTCAGCCGCACTCACAGCCGCCCGGTGGAGGACGCCGGCGCTGTGACGGTGCGGGCGGGCCCCGCCGCCCCCGGCGCTAACCTGGCCGCGTGCCGACGACCGCGAGACCGGGCGCCCGCGTCGCGCTCGCGCTCGCCCTGACCCTGGCGTCGGCGGCGGCGCGTTCGCCGCTGGAGCCTCTCGGCCCCCTGCCGGCGTCGGCCGACCCCTTGAGGGAGGACCTCGCGCTGCTCGCGACGAGGGTCAGCGACGAGGCGGCGCTGCGCCTCGCGCAGGTCCAGGCCGCGCGCGACGAGCTCGACCTGGCGCTCTGGGACCCCACGGTGGCGCTGGAGGCGTCGCCGGAGGCCGAGTACGAGCTCGACCTGCTGGCGGGCCAGGGCGGCTGGGACGCCGGCTTCGAGGCCTTCCTCGAGCTGGGGGCCGAGCGCGACGAGGACCGCCTCCTCGCGGCGCGCGCCGCGCTGGCGGCGGCCGAGGGCAGGTACAGGGCCCAGCTCCGCGCCGACCTGCGCCAGGGCCTGCTGGCGCTGTCGCAGGAGCGTCTGGCGCGGCGAGAGCTGGCGGACGCCGAGGCGGAGGCCGCGGCGGCGTCCGCGGCGCTCGCGGAGGCGCAGGCCGCCGGGGCCACGGAGCAGGAGCTGGCCGCGCTCGAGGTCGAGGCGGGCCTGGCCGACGTGGAGCTGGAGCGCCGGCGGCTCGCCTACCGGCCGCGGGAAGCGCTCCTCGCCGAGCTCGGCGTGGCCGGCGCGTCCGCGAGCGCCGACGCCTACCTCGCGGGACCCGTGCCTCCCGGCGTGGAGCGCGCCTCCCCGCACCGCGAGGCCGCCGCGCTGCGCATCGCGGCCGAGCGCGCCGACCTGGCCGTGCGCGAGCTGCCGTTCCAGAGCCTGCCCGAGCTCGAGGTCACGGCGTCCTACCGCGACGGCGGGTTCTCGGTCGGCGCCGAGCTGGGCCTGCGCCGCGGCGTGCCCACGGCCGACGCGCGGCTCGGCTGGAGCAGCGGTGACGACGACCGCGCCCTGCGCTTCGGGGTGAGCGCCAGCCTGCTCTTCAGCAACGGCTCATCGAGCCGTTCGACGCTGGTCTTGGCCGAACGGGAGCTCGCGCTGAGGGCGCTGGCCGAGTTCGAGGCCGCGCAGCCCGCCCGCGAGCGGGAGTCCCTGGCGCTGCTCGAGCTCGCCTACGAGGAGCTGCACCTGCTCCTGGCCGCCCGCGACGAGGCGGCCGCGGCCCTGGAGGCGGCGCTGGCGGAGGGTCGGGACACCGACCGGCTCGCCGCCGCGGCCAGGCGGGCGGAGGACGCGGCCGAGAGGGCGTGGCAGCGGTACGTGCGAGCGCTGTTCGACTACCTGGAGACGACCGACGCGGTCCTCGGCGGCGCCTAGCGCCCCCGGGGGCGGTTGGGGACGAGAGGTGAAGGTGATGCGAGTTCTGGTGACCGGAACCGAGGGCTACCTCGGCACCCTAGTCGCGCCGGAGCTGATGCGGCGCGGCCACGAGGTCACGGGCGTCGACACCGGCTTCTACAAGGAGGGCTGGCTCTACCACGACCCCGCCGCCACGCCGCTCACGAAGGCCCAGGACCTCAGGCGGCTAACCGTCGAGGACCTGCGCGGCTACGACGCCGTCGTGCACATGGCCGAGCTCTCGAACGACCCCACGGGCGAGCTGCTGCCCGCCATCACCTACGAGATCAACCACGTGGGGTCGGTGAACCTCGCCAACCTCGCCAAGCAGGCGGGCGTGACGCGCTTCGTCTACATGTCGTCGTGCAGCGTCTACGGGGTGGCGGAGAGGGACTTCGTCGACGAGACCTCGCCGGTGAACCCGCAGACCGCCTACGCCGAGTGCAAGGTCCTCGTCGAGCGCGACCTCACGCGGCTGGCCGACGACGGCTTCTCGCCCACGTTCCTGCGCAACGCCACCGCCTACGGCGCCAGCCCGCGCATGCGCTTCGACATCGTGCTCAACAACCTCGCCGGCTACGCGCACACGACCGGCGAGATACGCATGGTCTCCGACGGCACGCCGTGGCGTCCGCTGGTGCACGGACGCGACATCGCCAAGGCCGTGGCCTGCGCGCTCGAGGCGCCGCGCGAGGCCGTGCACGCCCAGGTGTTCAACGTCGGCGACACGCGCCACAACTACCGCGTCAGGGAGGTCGCCGAGATCGTCGCCGACGTCTTCCCCGGCTGCCGGCTCTCGTTCGGCGACCGCGGCGCCGACAACAGGAGCTACCGCGTGCGCTTCGACAAGATCGCCGCGGAGCTGCCCGGCTTCTCCTGCGACTGGGACGCCCGGCAGGGCGCCGAGGAGCTCAGGGCGGTGTTCGAGCGCATCGGCCTCACGCGCGAGCAGTTCGAGTCGCGCATGTACACGCGCCTGAAGATGCTCAAGCACCTGCTCGCCACCGGCCAGGTCGACGAGCGCCTCTACTGGCTCGACGCGCGCACGCCGCTGGACGCGGCGTCCGCCGCCGGCCAGCCGCCCGTGCCGGCGGAGGCCCTGGAGGCGGGCGCGTGATCTTCACCGAGACCGGGCTCCCGGGGGCGTACATCGTGGAGCTCGAGCGGCGCGAGGACCACCGCGGCTTCTTCGCGCGCACCTACTGCGCCGAGGAGTTCGCGGCGCACGGGCTGAAGCCTGTCGTGGTGCAGGCGAACCTCTCGTACAACCACGCGGCCGGCACGCTGCGCGGGATGCACTACCAGCTCCCGCCGGCCGCCGAGACGAAGCTGGTGCGCTGCACGGCGGGGGCGGTGCACGACGTGATCGTCGACCTGCGGCCCGACTCGCCCACGTACCTGCGGCACTTCGGCGTCGACCTCACGGCCGAGAACCGGCTGGCCCTCTACGTGCCCGAGATGTTCGCGCACGGCTACCTCACCCTCACGGACGGCGCCGAGGTCGTCTACCAGGTCGGCGAGTTCTACACGCCCGGCGCGGAGCGCGGCATCCGCTACGACGACCCGGCCCTGGGCATCCGCTGGCCGCGCGAGGTCGCCGTGGTCTCCGCGAAGGACGAGGCGTGGCCGCCGTTCCGGCCCGCGCCGCGTCCCCCGGCGGCGACGGAGGCGGTCCGGTGATCCTCGTCGACACCGCGCTGAGGCGCCGCGAGGAGGAGGGCCGTCCGGTGCGCGTGGCGATGGTCGGCGCCGGGTTCATGGGCCGCGGCGTGGCGAACCAGATCGTCAACCGCACGCCGGGCATGCGGCTCGTGGGGATAGCCAACCGCACGCCACAGCGCGCCGAGGAGGCCTACGCCTACGCCGGCGTCACCGAGGTCGCGCGCGCCGCGACGGCCGCCGAGGTGGCCAGGGCGTTCGCGTCCGGCACCCCCGTCGTCACCGACGACCCGCTGCTCCTGGCGCGGGCCGACGGCGTCGACGTCGTGCTCGAGGCCACCGGCGCCGTCGAGTACGGCGCGCACGCGGTCGTCGCGGCGATAGAGGCGGGCAAGCACGTCGTGCTCCTGAACGCCGAGCTCGACGGCACCGTGGGGCCCATCCTCAAGGCCATGGCCGACGAGGCCGGCGTCGTCTACTCCGTCTCCGACGGCGACCAGCCGGGCGTGCAGGCGAACCTCATCCGCTTCGTGAAGGGCATCGGGCTCGAGCCCCTCGTGGCCGGCAACATCAAGGGCCTGCAGGACCCGTACCGGAACCCCACGACCCAGAAGGCGTTCGCCGAGCGCTGGGGCCAGCGGCCGAGCATGGTCACGAGCTTCGCCGACGGCACGAAGATCAGCTTCGAGCAGGCGAACGTGGCCAACGCCTTCGGGTTCACGATCGAGAGGCGCGGGATGACGGGCCGCGAGCACCGCGAGCACGTCGACGCCGCGGTGCGCTACTACGACGTCGACAGGCTGCGGGAGCTGGGCGGCGTCGTCGACTACCTGGTGGGCGCCCTACCGAGCCCCGGCATCTTCGTCTTCGCCGCCGAGGACGACCCGAAGCAGCGGCACTACCTGGACCTCTACAAGCTGGGCCCAGGCCCGCTCTACAGCTTCTACACGCCCTACCACCTCTGCCACTTCGAGGTGCCCACGTCGCTGGCCCGCGCGGTCCTGTTCGGCGACGCCGTCCTGGCGCCGGCGGGACCGATGCGCGTCGAGGTCGTGGCGACCGCGAAGCGCGACCTGAAGGCCGGCGAGGTCCTCGACGGGCTGGGCGAGTACATGACCTACGGCCAGTGCGAGACGGCCGCGGAGACCCGGCGCCTCTCCCTGCTGCCCATGGGCGTCGCCGAGGGCTGCCGGCTGAAGCGCGACGTCCCCCGGGACCGGGTCATCACCTACGACGACGTCGAGCTGCCGCAGGGGCGGCTCGTCGACGAGCTGCGCACGCGCCAGGCGCGCCGCTTCGGGCCGCCTGGCGACGAGGCGCCACGGCCCGCGCGGGGCGACGCGCCAGCGGAGGTGAGGACGTGAAGGCTGTGATCCTCGCCGGGGGCTTCGGGACCCGGCTCTCAGAAGAGACCACGGTGAAGCCCAAGCCCATGGTCGAGGTGGGGGGACGCCCCATCCTCTGGCACATCATGAAGATCTTCGAGGCCGGCGGCGTGGACGAGTTCGTGATCGCGCTCGGCTACAAGGGCGAGGTCATCAAGGACTACTTCCTGAACTTCTACGCCATCAACAACGACATAACCGTCGACCTCGCGACCGGCGCGACGACGATCCACGACGGCAACCAGCCCGCCTGGAAGGTCCACCTCGTCGACACGGGCCTGCACACGATGACGGGCGGGCGCCTCAAGCGCCTCGAGCGGTGGCTGACCCCCGGCGAGGCGTTCTTCTTCACCTACGGCGACGGCGTGGCCGACCTTGACGTGAGGAGGCTGGCGGCGTTCCACCGTTCGCACGGGCGCCTCGCCACCGTCACCACGGTGCGGCCGCCGGCGCGCTTCGGGAACCTCACGTTCGAGGGCGACAGGGTCGAGAACTTCCACGAGAAGCCCGAGGAGGGCGAGGGCTGGATCAACGGCGGCTTCTTCGTCCTCGAGCCGCAGGCCATCGACTACATCGACGGCGACGCCAGCGTCTGGGAGCGCGAGCCCGTCGACCGCCTCGTGCGCGACGGCCAGCTCATGGGCTACCGCCACTACGGATTCTGGTCGTGCATGGACACGCTCAAGGAGAAGCAGATGCTCGAGGAGATGTGGTCCTCGGGCGCGGCGCCGTGGAAGGTGTGGGAGGCGACGCGGGAGCCCGTCACCGCTCCCTGAGGGGACGACCCCGCCGCCCGGTCGTCCTCAGCGGGGCGGCAGGAAGATGCGCTCGACCTGCGTGAGGTCGACGAACCGGTCGCAGGCGTCCTTCAGCTCCTGGCCGGCGAAGTCGCGGAACGCCAGCACCTCGACGCGCGCCCCGCGCTCCTGGGCCAGCTCCACCAGCGGCGTGAAGTCGGCGTCGCCGGTCGCCAGCGCGACGACGTCGCAGCGCCCGAGGGACCTCACGACGTCGACGGCGATGCCGAGGTCCCAGTCGCCCTCGAGGACCTGCCTGTCGTCCTCACCCACCCGCACGCGCACCTTCAGCCGCCTCACGCGGTAGCCGAGGGCGGTGAGCTTGGCCACGAAGCCGTGGTTCGCGGTGTCGCCCTCGCGCTCGACGACGTAGGCCGTCGCCTGCGCCAGCCGACGACCGCGCCCGGCGACCTCGAGGAGCCTGGCGTAGTCGACGGCGGCGCGGCTCAGGTCGCGGGCCGCGTAGAACAGGTTCTGGGTGTCGACGAAGAGGGCGACGCGCTGCTCGCCCCACTCGAACGCGTCGGCCGGCTCGCCGCTCACGGCGGCCAGTCTACCCGGCCCGTGGCGGGCCCCTGCCCGCGGGCCGGTCGCGGCGCACCGAGGCGGCGCCCGCCCCGACGGCGCCTAGCCGCCCGGGGGCGCCCCCGCCAGCCAGCGCGCCATGATCACGTTGTCCTCGAACTCGTCGCGTCCGGGCCGCAGGCGCACCTGCCCCCTCTCGCGCCCCTCGACTACGAACCCCTCGGACTCGTAGAGCGCGATCGCCGCGGCGTTCCCGGCGCGCACGTTGAGGCTGACCTTCAGCACGCCCACGCGCCGGCACCAGTCGTACGACCGCCGCATGAGGCTCCTGCCCACGCCGCGGCGGCGCTGCGCGGGCGCGACGGCCAGCGTGAGCACGGCCACGTGGCTGAGCCGCCAGGCCGCAGAGCGGTGCAGCTCCAGCCAGCCGGCCACCTCGCGGCCGCAGAGCGCGACGAGGTAGAGCGACTGCGTGGGGTCGTCGGCGGCGATGCGGGCGGCCAGCGACGAGGCGGGCGCCGGAGCGTCGCCGACGAAGTAGCTCTGCTCTGAGTAGATGACCTCGAGGAGCCTCGTCACGCCGGCCGCGTCCGCCGCGCGGGCGCTCCTCACCTCGAGACCGGCCGGGCCCACGCCGCGAGTATAGGCGCCGGCGTGCTGATATCCTTGCCGGGGCCGCGTGCCGCCGGCCGGCGCCGGCGGCCGCGCCCGGAGCCCACATGGCGAGACTGGTATCCGCTGAGTCGGTGACCGAGGGTCACCCAGACAAGCTCGCTGACCGCATCAGCGACTCCGTGCTCGACGCGATCCTAGCCCAGGACCCGAACGCCCGCGTGGCCGTGGAGACCCTGCTGACGAAGGGCCTGGCGCTCGTCGCCGGCGAGGTGACGACCACGGCCGACGTCGACGTCCAGGCGTGCGTGCGCGGCGCGGCGCGCGAGGTCGGCTACGTCGACTCGTCGTACGGCTTCGACGCCGACCACTCGGCGGTGCTGATCGCGCTCTCGGAGCAGTCGCCCGACATCGCCCGGGGCGTCGACGCCGCCGTGGAGGCCGGGAGCGGCGACAGCCTCGACCTCATCGGCGCCGGCGACCAGGGCCTGATGTTCGGCTACGCGATCGACGAGACGCCGGAGCTCATGCCCCTGCCCATCACGCTGGCCCACCGCATGGCGCGGCGCCTCGCCGAGGTGCGCCGCAGCGGCGAGCTGCCCTACCTGCGGCCCGACGGCAAGACCCAGGTGACGCTCGTCTACGAGGACGGCGTGGCCACGGCCCTCGACACCGTGGTCCTCTCGGCGCAGCACCACGACGGCATCGACCTCGTCGAGCTGCGCGAGGACCTCGTCGAGCGCGTGATCGAGGCCGTGCTGCCGCCCGGTCTCGACACCTCGCGCGCCAACTACCTCGTGAACCCCACGGGACGCTTCGTCGAGGGCGGGCCCGCCGCCGACGCCGGCCTCACCGGCCGCAAGATCATCGTCGACACCTACGGCGGCGCGGCGCCCCACGGCGGCGGGGCGTTCAGCGGCAAGGACCCGACGAAGGTCGACCGCTCGGGCAGCTACTACGCCCGCTACATCGCCAAGAACGTGGTCGCCGCCGGCCTCGCCGGCCGCTGCCAGGTGCAGCTCGCCTACGCGATCGGCGTGGCCAGGCCCGTGGGCATGTACGTCGACACCTTCGGCACCGGCGCGGTGCCGGACGACAGGCTCGTCGAGGTCGTGAGGCGCTGCTTCGACGGGCGCCCCGCGGCGGTCATCGCCGAGCTCGACCTGCGCCGGCCCATCTACACGCCCACGAGCTCCTACGGTCACTTCGGCGACCCGTCCCTCCCCTGGGAGCGCACGGACAGGGTGGAGGCCCTGAGGGCGGCGGCGCGGGAGGTCGCGTGAGCAGAAGAGTTCGCTCAGGACGGGCTTCCTGGGTTCTAGAGGGCGGACGCTTCGGTTAGACTTGGCCCATGGCGAGAATCGTGTTGGGCAACAGGGAGGGGACCCTGGCCGTGCGCCACGGACGCGGCGTCATGGAGGCGCTGAGCGAGGAGTGGCCCGACCTCCACGTCTCGGTCCGCACGCTCCAGGGCGGCGAGGGCTCCTCGCCGCTCCTCGACGCCCTCGCCAAGGGCAACATCGACGTCGCCGTCGTGCAGCTCGACACGCTCCCGCCGCACCTGCCGGACGAGCTGACCCTCGCCGCCGTCTGCCGCCGGCCTGAGGCCCGCAGCGCGCTCGTCGCCAAGGGCTCGAGCTCGCTGGACAAGCTGCCCCAGGGCGCCGTCGTCGGCGTGTTCTCGGCGCGCGACGAGGCCTTCCTCAGGGCCGCCAGGCCGGGCGTGCAGACGCGGCTGCTGGCGGGCACGCCGGAGCAGCGCCTCGCGCTGGTGGCCTCGGGCGAGCTCGCCGCGATCGTCATGCCGGCCGCGGCGCTCATCGCGCTCGACCTGCGCGACCACCTGAGCGCGCTGCTCGACGTCGAGGCGTTCACGCCCGCCCCCGGCCAGGGGGCCGTGGGTCTCGTCGTGAGGGCCGACGACGACCTCGCCTTCGAGTCCATCTACCCGCTGCAGCACCGCCCCAGCTTCGACCGCGTGCGCGCCGAGCGCGCGTTCGCCGCCGCCGTGGGCGAGCTGCCCGTCGGGGCGTCCGCCACGGTGACGGACGACGGCGACCTCACGCTGGTGGGGGCCGTCGTCAAGGACGACACCACGCTGCAGGCCAGCGTGAGCGGCGAGGCCCGCGAGGCCGACGAGCTCGGCCGCGAGCTGGCCTCCGACGTCATGGAGCGCCTGGCCAGGATCTGACGCTCGCGGCGCCGACCGGCCGCACCTCGCCGCGCGACGCGGCCCTCGGCCGGACCAGGGGCGCCCTGAGCCCCCCGTGACCCGTAGCCACGGCGCCTCAGCCGACGGCGCGCTCGGTGGCCTCGGACGCGCGGGCGGCCAGCACCCTCTCGGCCACCTGGTGCGGCACGGCCTCGTACCTGTCGAACTTCAGCGAGAAGGCGCCGCGCCCGCCGGTCATCGAGCGCAGGTCGGCGGAGTAGCTCTGCAGCTCCGACATGGGCACGTGCGCGCTGACGACGCTCACCGAGCCCTCGGCGTCCATGCCGAGGATCCTCGCCCGGCGGGTGTTGAGGTCGGAGATCACGTCGCCGGTGAAGCGGTCGGGGACGCGGACCTTCACCAGCATCAGCGGCTCGAGGAGCTGCGGCGACGCCTTGGCCATCGCCTCCTTGAACGCCTGGGCGGCCGCCGTCTGGAAGGCGACGTCCTTCGAGTCCACGGGGTGGTCCTTGCCGTCGTAGACGACGACCTTCACGTCCTGCACCGGGAAGCCCCCCAGCGCCCCCGAGGACATGCCCGCGCGCACGCCCTTCTCGCAGCTCGACTGGAACTGCGTGGGGATCGCGCCGCCCACGACGGCCCACTCGAACTCGAAGCCCGCGCCGCGCGGCAGCGGCTCCACGCGCAGCGCCACCTCGGCGAACTGCCCGGCGCCGCCGGTCTGCTTCTTGTGCCGGTAGCGGGCGTCGCCGGTGCCCGCGATCGTCTCGCGGTAAGCGACGAGCGGCGTGCGGGTCTCGACGTCGACGCCGTAGCGCTCCTTCAGGACCTGGGCGGCGATCTCGAGGTGCACGTGCCCCATGCCCCACAGCACCGTCTCCCTGGTGTCGGCGTTGCGCTCGAGGCGCAGGCCGGGGTCGGCGTCGAGGAGCCGGTGCAGGGCGTCGCCCAGCTTGTCCTCGTCGCCGCGGCTCTTCGGGTAGAGGGCCAACGCCATCACGGGCTCGGGCATGCGGATCTGCGAGAGCACGAGGTCCACGCCCGGCACGGCCAGGGTGTCGCCGGTGGCGACGACGTCGGCCTTGTTCAGGGCGCCGATCATCCCCGCCGTCAGCTCCTTGACCTCCTTGAGGTCCTTGCCCTCCGGCACGTAGAGGTGGGCGGTCTTCACCTCCTCGCCCTTCGTCGTGTCGACGACGGCGTCGCCGGCCTTGAGCGAGCCGCCCAGCACGCGCATCAGCGAGACCTTGCCCATGTACGGGTCGATCACGGTCTTGAACACGCGGGCCGTGAACGGGGCGTCGGGGCCGAGCTTGGGCGGCTCGCCCCTGTCGACCCGCAGCGGCTTGTGGTCCTCGACCTGCCGCACGCCCTCGAGCATGAAGTCGAGCAGGAGGCTGACGCCCATGACCTTCGTCGCCGACGTGAGCAGCACCGGCGTGAGCTCGTTGCGGCGCACCGCGGAGTCGAAGGCCCGCTTCAGCTCGTCGTCGCCGATGTCGGCGTCCTCGAGGTACTTCATCATGAGGTCGTCGTCCGTCTCGACGATCGCCTCCACGAGCCTGTCGCGGTACTCCTGCGCCAGCCCCGCCACCTCGTCCGGCATGGGGACCGGCCGCGGCTCGCCGTCGTCCCACTGGTAGGCCTGCATGCCGAGGAGGTCGACGATGCCGCGGAACGACTCGGCCTGGCCGATGGGCACCTGGATCGCCGCGAGGTTGCCCGCCAGCGTCGACTCGATCTCGGCCATCGTGCGGAAGAAGTCCGCGTTCTCGCGGTCCATCTTGTTGACGACGACCATGGTCGAGAGCTCGCGCTCGAGGCTCGAGTTCCACACGCGCTCGGTGCCGACGGCGACGCCGGAGACGGCCGACACGACGATCATCGCCGAGTCGGCGGCGGCCATCGCCCCGCGGATCTCGCTGACGAAGTCGGCGTAGCCGGGCGTGTCGATGACGTTGAAGCGCTGACCCTTCCAGGTGAGCGGGTGGACCGTGGCGTAGATCGAGATCTTGCGGCGCTTCTCCTCCGGCGTGTAGTCGGACGCGGTCGTGCCGTCCTCGACCGAGCCGAGCGTGGGGATGGCCCCAGCGCGGTAGAGGAGGGCCTCGACCAGAGACGTCTTGCCGGCGCCGCTGTGAGATAGGACCGCGACGTTGCGGATGTCTGACATCTCGGCTCCAATCCTCGGGCGAGGCCTGAGTTCCGTGACGTGCCCGCTCCCACCGGGCGGACGCGCTTGGCTGGAAGTGGGGCCATGGTAGCAGAGGCGCTAGAGTCCGGATGTGGACGTGGAGCGCGAGCTGAAGTACTCGACGACCGACGAGCACGTGCCGAGCCACGCCGAGCTGGCCGCGGCGACGCGGGACAGCGGGCTCGAGCTCGGCTCGCCGACGGTGGAGCGCTACGTCGACGTCTACTACGACACGCCGCGGGGCGAGCTGCGCGCCGCCGGCGCGGCGCTGCGGCGCCGGCACCGGCCCAGCGTGACCCTCGCGACGCTGAAGGGCGCGGCGACGCGCGACGGCGAGCTGCACGCCCGCCCCGAGCTCGAGGTGCCCATGGCGGGCGACGGCTGGCCCGGCGAGGTGCTGGCCGCCCTGCCCGCGTCCGCCGACCCCGAGGCGCTCGCGCCCGTGGCCGAGCTGTGGGTCGAGCGCGTGCGGCTCGTGGCCAGCGACGCGCGCGGGCCCGTGGCCGAGCTGGCCTTCGACGCCGTCGAGTGCCGCGCGCCCGGCCGGGAGGACGCCGCGGTGCGGTTCAACGAGGTCGAGGTCGAGGCGCTGGCCGAGGGCGACGACGCCGTCGGCCGCATGCGCGCGCTGGCCGACGCCGTGGGCACGATCGTGCCGCTCACGCCGTCGAGCGCCTCGAAGCTGGAGCGCGCGCTGGCCCTGCTGGCCGCTTTCGGCTAGGGCGCGGCTCTCGTCAACTGCGGCCTCCCGTCGGGCCCGAGGGCGCGCCCCGTCGCACGGCCCTCCGGTCGCCGGTCGGGTCCGCGGGCGGTCGCCGCTCGCCCCGGTCGCGGGCCGATGGGGCCCTCAACGCGCCAGGTAGCCGCCGTCCACCGGGAAGTACGCGCCGTGCACGAACGACGCCTCGTCGCTCGCCAGGAACACCGCCAGCGACGCCACCTCCTCGGGCTCGCCCAGCCTGCCGATCGGGTGCAGCGACACCAGCATGTCGTGCGCGGCCTTGTCGTCCTCTAGCGCCGCGATGAGCGGGGTGCGGATGAACGCCGGGCCTATCGCGTTCACGCGCACGCCCTTGGACGCGTACTCGAGCGCGGCCGACTTCGTCAGGCCCAGGACGCCGTGCTTGGCGGCGACGTAGCCCGCCGACGTCGCCCAGCCGACCGCCCCGAGGATCGACGCCATGTTGACGATCGCGCCGCCGCCGGCCGCCAGCATCGCGGGGATCTCGTGCTTCATCGCGTAGAACACGCTGGAGAGGTTGACGGCGATGATCTTCTGCCAGCCCTCGACGCTGTAGTCGGCGACGGGGTTGACCTCGCCGCCGATGCCGGCGTTGTTGCAGGCGACGTGCAGCGCCCCGAAGCGCTCGACGGTCTCGCGCACCATGCGCTCGTTGTCCTCGGGCCGCGACACGTCGGCCCGCACGAAGACCGCCTCGCCGCCGGCGGCCGTCACGGACGCCACGGTCTCGCGCCCGCTCTCCTCCGTGAGGTCGACGACGGCGACCTTGGCGCCCTCCCTGGCGTAGGCCTCCACCACGGCCCGACCGATGCCAGACGCGCCGCCGGTGACCAGCGCGACCTTGCCCTCCAGGCGTGCCATAGATAGCTCCTTCCCCGCCGCCCTACGCGACCAGCGGCGGCTGCGCGACGCCCGAGTATGGGCCCGCGCCCTCACCCTGCCACCGCGGCGCGCGACGCCCCAGGAGCGGATGTCCCGGCGCCGGAGAGGCGCGGCGGCGGTCCTCCGCGGCGGCCGCAGCGACCGACGTCCCGCGCGGTGCCGCGCCGCGCGTCACGACGGGAGCGGGCGTGCCGGAGGGCCGACTTATACTCGTCGCCATGCAGCGCGACGCCACGGTCTTCGACCTCATCGCCCGCGAGCACGAGCGCCAGCGCGCGGGCCTGGAGCTCATAGCCTCCGAGAACTTCGTGTCACGCCAGGTCCTGGAGGCCGTGGGGTCGGTGCTGACGAACAAGTACGCCGAGGGCTACCCGGGCAAGCGCTACTACGGCGGCTGCGAGTTCGTCGACGAGGTCGAGCGCCTGGCGATCGCTCGCTGCAACGAGCTCTTCGGCTCCACCTGGGCGAACGTGCAGCCGCACTCCGGCTCGAGCGCGAACCTGGCGACCTACTACGCGCTGCTCCAGCCGGGCGACAGGGTCCTCGGCATGGACCTCGCCCACGGCGGCCACCTCACGCACGGCTCGCCCGTGAACTTCTCGGGCATCTACTACGAGGTGAGGGGCTACCCGGTCGACCGCGAGACCGAGCGCATCGACTACGACGAGCTCGCCAGGATCGCCGAGGAGTTCCGGCCCAGGCTGATCATCGCCGGGGCGTCGGCGTACAGCCGCCTCATCGACTTCGCGCGCTTCCGCCAGGTCGCCGACGCGGTGGGCGCCTACCTCATGGCCGACATCGCGCACATCGCCGGGCCGGTCGCCGTCGGCCTCCACCCGCACCCGCTGCCCCACGCGCACGTCGTGACGAGCACGACGCACAAGACGCTGCGCGGCCCGCGCGGCGGGCTGATCCTCGGCCAGGACGAGGAGGTGGGGGCCAAGGTGGCGCGGACGATCTTCCCCGGCACGCAGGGCGGGCCGCTGATGCACGTGATCGCCGGCAAGGCCGTCGCCTTCGGCGAGGCGCTCACCGAGGAGTTCCGGGAGTACACGCGGCGCGTGCTCGAGAACGCCGCCGCGCTGGCGCGGGCGCTGGCGGAGCGCGGCTACCGCATCGTCTCGGGCGGCACCGACAACCACATGTTCGTCGTCGACCTCAGGCCGCAGGGCCTCAAGGGCAACAAGGCCAGCAACCTGCTCGACGCCGCGCTGATCACGGTGAGCAAGAGCATGATCCCCTACGACCCCGAGAAGCCGTGGGTCACCTCCGGCATCAGGATCGGCACGCCGGCGATCACCACGCGCGGGTTCACCGCCGAGGACATGCCCGTGATCGCCGAGCTCATCGACGAGACGCTGAGCGGCGCCGACCCGGCCAAGGTCGCGGCGCGCGTGCGCGAGCTCACGGACGCGCGGCCGCTGCCGGCCTGAGGGCGAGCCGCGCCCCTGACGGCCAGGGGGCTAGCGTCCCGCCCGCCGCCTGCCGCGAGCCTCGCGTCGGCGTCGGACCGCCGCCGCGGGCCCGGCGTCAGCGCCGGCGCCTGAGACGCTCCAGCCCCTCGCGCAGGCTGATGCGCATGCGCTCCACGGCCCTGGCGATCTGCCCCAGCTCGTCGTCGCGCCTCAGCTCCACGGGCTGCTCCAGGTCGCCATGGCTGATGCGGTCGGTGGCCACCAGCAGGTAGCGCACGGCGTCGGTGATGCCGCGCGTGAGCGAGAGCGCGGCGAGCACGGCGAACAGCACGGGGACCAGGCCCACGAGCAGCGCGGTCAGCAGCACGCGACCGAGGTCGTCGCGCAGGCCCGAAGGGTCCACGCCCACGACCACGGTGCCCAGCGGCGAGCCGAGGCGCTCCATGCGCGCGGCGGCCACCACCGGCTCGGCCTCGCGTAGGCCGACGACCGTGAGCAGCGTCCCCCAGGTGCGCGAGAGCGAGTCCACCCAGCCGGCCTCGGGCAGCGGCAAGGCGCCCCTGGCGGCCTCCTCGACGAGCCCGCTCGTCGCCGGCGAGAGCTGGTCGCCCCGCCCCTCCCAGCCGAGCACCGTCCGCCCGTCGGCGCCCACGACGGCGACGAACGCCACGCCCTGGTCGGCGAGCTCGGCAGCGGCCCGGTCCTGCACGCCGACGAGCCGCGCCCTGATCACCGGGGACGACGCCGGCAGGCCGCCGGAGAGGCCCTCGATCGTGGCCGCCACCGCCGTCGCCGTGCCCTGGGCGCGCTCGAGCTGCTGGGCGCGCAGGGCCGGCAGGAGCGTGGCGCTCAGGACGACGAGCGCGGCGAGCAGCGTGAGCACCGCCGGCAGCGTCGCGGCCGTGGCGATGCGGCGGCGCAGGCCGCGCCTGTCGACGTCGGGCGGCTCGCGCACCAGGGTGGTCTTCGTGGGGTCGCGCGGCGGCGTGGTCGTCGTCGTGCCGGCCGGCGGGGCCTGCGTGGAGCGGGCGGCCTCCTCGGGCCCGTCGTCCGCCTCCGGAGCGCGCTCGGCGCTCCCTCCCTCGGCAGCGGCCTCGTGCGAGGACCCCGCGGCCCGCTCGCCCGGGGCGACCGCCTCCTCGGCGGCGCCTACCCCGTCCTCGGCGGCGCCGGTCTCGGCCTCCGCCGCCCGCCCCTCCTCCTCGGCGGCGCGGACCCGGGCCGGCGACGGGCCGATGCCCAGCCCCTCGGCGCGCGGGTCGAACGGCTGCCCCGGCGGCGCGGTCTCGCTCGGCGCCCCCGCCTCGCGGTCCCCGGCGTCCGCCGGCGGCGCCGGCGCGGCGAAGGGCACGGCGGGCCCGTCGACGCCGCCCTCGCGCAGCTCGACCTCCAGGCCGGCCTCGGCGAGGATCGCCGCCACGGTGCGCGCCTGCGCCTCCGCGACGGGCTTCGTGACCGGCCCCGGCACGCGGCGCAGGAGCTGCGCCGCGCGGTCCTCCGGGATCTTGAAGCGCTGCGCCACGAAGCTCGTGATCCCTGTCAGGTCCTCCGGCAAGGGGCTGAGGACGACGACCACGTAGTCCATCACTGCCTCCCGGCTGGCACGGGGTCGAGCGCGAACATGTCCCTCAGCTCGGCCGCGCGTCGCGCGAACTCCTGGCGGGCGGCGGCGTCGCCGAAGGCCGACTCGATCGCCGCGACGAGCTCGCCCACGCGGCCCACCGGCACGGCGTCGGCGCTGAGCCCCAGCTCGTAGAGGGCGTCCTCCACGACGATCGCGCCCACCGGTCCGAGCAGGTCGACGGCCTCCCTGGCCAGCTCCTGCGGGAAGCGCGGGTCGGCGACGGCCACCGACTCGAAGCGGGCCAGGCCGCACCCGAGCAGCTCGTCGCCGGCGGCGACGACCTCGGCCAGGGGCCGGCCCGACGCCGCGGCCAGCTGGCGCAGGCTGGAGACGCCGTCGAGGCGCCGCCACAGGTGCAGGGCCGCGAGCGAGAGCGACACGCTCTCCGGCGCGGCCACGCCGACGCCCAGGTAGGCGTCGCCGACCTCGCCGAGGACGCGGACGGGGCCGAACGGCCCGTCGCCGTACGCGTCGCGCGCCAGCGGGCCGGCCAGGGACGAGCGCGGCGGGTCGGCGGGCTCGCCGCTGACCGCCGTGAGGACCGAGTCGGGGTCGACGGCCCCGTTCGCGGGCTCGTCGGCGCGCCGCGCGGCCTCGAGCAGCAGCGCCTCCATGGGCATGTCGAGGGTCCGCCGCGGCGACGGCACGCCGGCGCGGAAGGCGAAGCGGCCGTCCTGCCAGCCGAGCAGCTCGCTCAGCGCCGCGACGTCGTGGAGCGGCCTGGCGTCGACGAACACGACGCGGCCGCTCTCCAGGTAGACGTACGCCTGCCGCTGCTGCGGGTGACGCAGCAGCAGGCAGCCCGAGGCGCGCGAGAGCGCCATGTACTGCAGCAGGTCGGCCAGCGCCCCGGGTCCGAGGCGCCCGCTGAGACTCGTCACGCGTCCGCTCCAGGCATGTTTCGCGCCATCCTAACAGCGCTCTGGCGCCACTGCCCCGCGTGATACCTTCGAGGGGCTTCGCCCACGTCGCCCCCCTGAGGCCGCGGGCCCCACGAGGAGTGTTCCATGCCTACCATCTGCCTCATCCCCGGTGACGGCATCGGGAAGGAGGTCGTGCCGGCCGCGCGCCGGCTCCTAGAGGCGACCGGCCTAGACCTGGAGTTCGTGGAGGCCGAGGCCGGCTGGGCCACCTTCAACCGCACCGGCACCAGCGTCCCGGCCGAGACGCTCACGAAGGTGACGAGCTCCGACGCGACGCTGGCCGGCGCGTTCACCAGCCCCTCCCACAAGGTCCAGGGCCACCAGGGCGCGATCCGCTACATGCGCCGCACCCTCGACCTGTTCTCGAACCTGCGCCCGGCGCGGTCCCGTCCCGTGCCCAAGTGCCTGCCGGGCATCGACATGCTCATGGTCAGGGAGAACACCGAGGGGCTCTACGTCGAGAACGAGCGCCGCTACGCGGGCGGCGAGATCGCCATCGCCGACGCGGTCGTCACGCGCCGGGCCAGCCTGCGCATCGCGCGCGTGGCGCTGGAGCAGGCGCGCCGGCGCCGCAAGCGCCTGGCCGTGATCCACAAGGCCAACGTCCTGCCCCTGACGTCGGGGCTGTTCCTCGAGACCGTCATGGAGGTCGCGAGGGAGTACCCCGACGTCGAGACCTACGACGTCATCGTCGACGCCGCCGCCATGAAGCTCGTGCGCGAGCCGGAGAGCTTCGACGTGCTCGTCTCGACGAACCTCTTCGGGGACATCCTCTCCGACCTCATGGCCGGCCTCACCGGCGGACTCGGCGTGGCGCCGAGCGCGAACGTTGGCGAGCGCTACGCGATCTTCGAGCCCGTGCACGGCAGCGCGCCGGACATCGCCGGCCAGGGCGTCGCCAACCCCACGGCCACGATGCTCACGGCCGCGATGATGCTCGACCACCTCGGCTTCAGGGAGGAGGCCTGCCGCATCGAGGCGGCCGTCGACCGGGTGCTGGCCGCGGGGCCCGTCACCCGCGACCTCGGCGGCGACGCCACCACCGAGCAGTTCACCGACGCGGTGATAGCGGCGTACACTTCCGCCTGATGTACGCGCTGGCGCAGGCCATGCGCGCCATCCGGGCCAACTGGGTGGCGAGCGTCTCCACCATCACCACGATGACGCTCTCCCTCACGATGTTGGCCACGCTCAGCCTGGCCAGCGCCAACCTCAGCCAGGTGCTGGCGAACCTGCAGGGGGAGCTCGAGGTGGCGGTGTACCTCGCACCCGAGGCCAACGACGAGCAGCTCGTAGGGACGGTGCGGGCCTGGCCGGAGGTCGAGCAGGTCGAGTACGTGCCCGCCGACCGGGCGCTGGCCGAGCTCGTCGCCGAGCTCCCGGCGCTCTCGCGGGCCGCCTCGTTCGTCGAGAACCCCCTGCCCGACACGATGCTCGTGCGGCTCCTCGACCCGGCCCTGACGCGGACCGTGCGCTTCCGGCTCGAGCAGCTCCCCGGCGTCGACGAGGTGGACGACGCCAGCGAGGCCGTCGACACCTTCCTCGCCGTCTACGACGCCCTGCGCGTGGGCGGCTCGATCCTCGTGGTCGTGCTCCTCTCCGCCGCGCTCTTCGCGATCGTGAACTCGATACGCGCGGCCATCACCGCCCGCCGCGACGAGATCGACGTGATGCGCCTGGTGGGCGCCAGCCGCGGCTTCATACGCGGCCCCTTCCTCATCGAGGGCGTCCTCCTCGGCCTCATCAGCGCGACGGTCTCGCTCGGCCTGGTGATACCGGGCTACCAGTTCGGCGTCGCGCGCCTCTCGGAGCAGTTCACGTTCGTGCCGTTCGTGCGCGACCCGGCCCTGCTCGGCTGGATCGCCGGCGCGCTGGCGGCGCTGGCCGTGCTCGTCGGCTTCGTGGGCAGCGCCATAGGCCTCTCGCAGTTCCTGCGGGAACGGCAGTGAGGCGCCGTCTCCCCGCTCTCCTGGCCGCCGCCCTGCTCGTCGGGTCGTTCTCCGCCGGCCAGCCGGTGCTCGACTCGCCGGAGCGTCGTCAGCTCGAGGCGGACATACAGCGCTACGAGCAGCTCCAGGCCCAGCGGAGCCAGGAGCTGGCCGAGATCGAGGCGGCCCTGGGCGCCACCGCCGCCCAGCTCCAGGAGCGCATCGAGGAGCGCAACCGCGTCAGCGCC
Organism: Trueperaceae bacterium; assembly: GCA_036381035.1. Classification (NCBI taxonomy): domain Bacteria; kingdom Thermotogati; phylum Deinococcota; class Deinococci; order Trueperales; family Trueperaceae; species Trueperaceae bacterium. Next base: position 76,070 of record DASVDQ010000021.1, read on the forward strand.
GAGCTCGCCGAGAAGCGCCGCGAGCGCGAGGGGATCCTCGCGCGGATCGGCGAGCTCGAGGAGCAGCGTCGGCAGACCGAGGAGCGCATCGCCGGTCTCGAGGTGCGCCTGGGCGAGATGCGCACGCGGGTCAGCGAGGTGCTCGTCGCCCTCTACAAGCAGCGCGGCTCTCCCGCGCTCTTCGCGCTCTCGCGCAGCAGCAGCTTCGCGGAGCTGAGGGTCAGGAACCACTACGTGGGGCTGCTCTCCCGGCAGGACGCCGACGTCATAGGCGAGCTCGACTCGCTCCTCTACGCCCTGCAGATGGAGCGCCAGAGCCTCGCCGAGCAGGAGGACCAGCTGAGGCAGGCGGAGGCCGAGCTGGCCGCCGCCGAGGCCGAGCTGTCCGCGGCGCAGGAGCGACTCGACGCCATCGTCGCCGACCTCGAGTCGACGCGCGAGGGCCAGCTCGCGCTGCGGGCCGACCTCATCGCCGAGCAGCAGCGGCTCGAGGCGAGCCTCGGGGACCTGGGGGCCGCCCTGGACGCCGAGATCGCGCGCCTCCGGGAGCAGGAGAGGCGGGACCGCGAGGAGGCGGCGCGCGCCGCGCAGGACCGCGAGCGGCAGCTGGAGGCGCAGCGCCGGGCGGACGCCGCCGCGGAGCAGCTGGGCGAGCTCGAGGCGGCGCTGCAGCCGCTCGAGAACGGCCTCGTCAGGCCCCTCGACGGCGCGCGCCTGATCACCCGCTTCGCCGAGGTCAACAACTCCTACATCGCGCTGCAGTCGCCGGTCGAGAACGCCGCCGTTCACGCGGTCGGCCCCGGCGTGGTGCTGGCGACGAACTACCTCGGTGCGAACCTCGGCTACCTAGTTGCCGTCGAGCACGGCAGCGGTTTGCGCAGCATCTACGTGAACCTCCGGCCGCCGGTGGTGCACGAGGACCAGATAGTGGCGCGCGGCGACCTGCTCGGCTACCTTGGTGGCGGGACGCTGGTCCATAACGACACGTTGCACTTCTTCATGCAACGTACCGCTGCTGACGGCGAGGCCACCTACGTGGACCCCGCACCGCTGCTCGGTTGGTGACGACTTGACCTGCACTACCTGCGGCAACCACAACCCAGAGGGCAACCGCTACTGCGGTATGTGCGGGAGCCCTCTCGCGCGCCAGCTCACCGGCCGCGAGCGCCGCAGGGTCAGCGTCGTGTTCGTCGACCTCGTCGCGTTCAGCTCGATGACGCGGGGCCTCGACCCCGAGGAGGTGCGCGACCTCGCCGACAGGGTGCTCACGGCCGTCGCCGGCGTCATCGAGGACTTCGACGGCTACGTGGACTCGTTCAAGGGCGACGGCCTCATAGCGCTCTTCGGCGCGCCGCACTCGCACCCCGACGACCCGCAGCGCGCCGTTCTGGCCGCCGCCAAGGCTCTCGAGACCATCGAGGAGATCGGGCGCTCCCGCGGGCACGAGCTCGCGGGTCGGGCCGGCGTGAACACGGGCATCGTGATCGCCGGCGCCATCGGGTCGGGCAAGGTGCGCAGCTACACCGTCATGGGCAGCGCCGTGAACCTCGCCGCGCGCCTCGAGGAGGCCGCCAGCCCGGGCGAGGTGTGGGTCGGACCCGAGACCTACGAGGCGACCCGCCACCGCCTCTTCTACGAGCCCACGGGCGAGATCGAGCTCAACGGCTTCCCCTCGGTGCGCGAGGCCTACAGGCTCGTCGCGCCGCCATCGCAGCCCGACGTCGACCCGTTCGCGCACCTGGCCTTCGTCGGGCGCCACGAGGAGATGCTGCGCCTCACGGCCGCCCTCGACACCGTGGCGGCCACCGGCCAGGCCGCCGAGCTGTGGGTCGCGGGCGAGGCCGGACGCGGCAAGACCAGGCTCATGCGCGAGTTCGTCTCGCGCATCAAGGACAGGGCCGTGACGCTGTGGCTCGAGCTCACGCCCGCCTCGGAGTTCTCCTGGGAGCCGCTGGCCGAGCAGGTCTTCGGCCTCGCGCCCGGCCTCGAGGAGCACGCGGCGATCCTGCAGGCGCAGGCGGTCCTCGACGCCGTGATGCCGGGCGACACCAGGGCGCACCGCGCCGTGCTCGGCAGCCTGAACCTGGCGCCGCTGCAGACCTGGACCCGCCTGGAGCGCCGCCGCGTCGACCGCACCAGCCTCGCCTGGCGCGACCTGCTCGCCCGCCTGCCGGGCCGGCAGGGGCGCCCTCCCGCCCTCGTGCTCGTCGTCGAGGGCGAGCCGCGCGACAAGCAGCTCCTGCAGTTCCTCGACCTGCTGAGGAACGCCGCCGCGCCGGTCCTGGTGCTGCGCTCGAGCCGCGCGCGCACGCTGCCGGAGGGCGCCGACGCGATCCACCTGCCGCCCCTGTCGTTCGAGGAGAGCCTGCACCTGCTCGGCGAGGTCGTCAGCCCCGCCCTGCGCGTGGCGGCCGACAGCCTCGTGCGCCAGGTGGGCGGCGTGCCCGCCTACGTCCTCGAGCTCGGCCGCGCGCTGTCGATCACGCAGGAGGAGTCGTTCTCGGGCTCGCTGGCGTCGCTGCTGCAGTCGCGCCTCGACATGCTCGACCTGCGCCCGCGGCGCCTGCTGGCGCAGGCCGCCCTGGTGGGCGAGAAGTGCTGGGAGGGGCTGCTCAGGGAGCTCGCCGGCGGCGTCGACGCCGCCGACATCAGGGTGCTGGTGAACGAGAACCTGCTCGTGAAGCAGCCGGGCTCGCTGATCCCCGATCAGGTGGAGTACCGCTTCCAGAGCGAGCTCCTGCGCAACGCCGTGCTGCGCATGGTGCCCTACGGGGACAGGCCGCTCCTGCACCTGCGCATCGCCACGTGGCTGGAGCTCCACGCGCCGCTGGCGCTCGCCTCGCTCACCGCCGAGCACTTCGAGAAGGGCGGCTCGCCCGACTCCGCCTTCGACCACTACCTGACCGCGGCCGAGCACGCGCTCTCCCAAGGCGACTTCGAGACCTGCTTCGCGCTCTACGAGCGCACGCTGGCCCAGAAGGTGCCGGCCGTGACGCTGGCGCAAGGTGCGCTGGCCTACCTCCAGGCGGCGACGCTGCAGGGCGACCCCGAGAGGGTGGCCGAGGCGCGCGTCCGCGCCGAGCGCGCCGTGGCGGCCTGCCCCGAGGACGCCAGGCGCGACCTCGAGCCGCTCCTGGATCAGCTCAAGGAGGCCCCCGCCACGTCGACGCTGGGCTGAGGCTCGCCGAACACGGCGAACCACCGCCTGAAGCTCGGCTCGACCTCGACGAGGGCCCGCGCGACGTCGCCGCGGTGCGGGGCCGGCGCGCCCTCGTCGCGCGCCAGGGCAGCCCTCAGCGCCACGGCCAGCTCCCAGCCGCGGGCCTCGGCGAGCTCGAGCGCGCGCTGCGTGAACGTGCCCTGGAACCACAGCAGCTTGGCGAGCTGCATGCGTCCGCGCGGGTACTCGAACTCGTCGAGCGCGCCCCTCAGGTCGGCGGTGGCGGCGACCTGCACGCGCGTCCACCGCTCCAGGAGCGCGTGCCCCTCGGCGCCGCCGGTGGCGAGCAGGCCGGCGACGAGCAGGTAGGTCGCCATGAGCTCGTCGAGCCACTTGACGCCCGTCCGCAGGCCGGAGCGGTTCGCGACGGCGTGCCCCCACTCGTGGCCGACGAGCAGGTCGAGGAACTCGCTCACCGGACCGGGCGCCGCGCCGGCCTTGCCGGCGGCGAGCAGCAGGTCGTCGAACCGCTTCTTCAACCGCTCGGGGTAGTCGGCGGCGGCGATCACGACGGAGGTGCCGGGCAGGCTCCGCGTGAACGGCAGGCCGTAGGGGTAGCTGCACACGAGCTGCCAGTCGCGGGAGTTGACGACCAGCAGCGAGACCTCGCCCTGGGGGTCGAGCGCCGCCGCGGCGGCCTCCTGGAGGGGGGAGAGGAAGCCGAGCAGGTGGGCCGTGCGGGTCCGCGCCCCCGACGAGTGGCGCGCCGAGAGCGCGTCGTCGGCTAGGGACCGCAGGTAGAGGCGAGCCGAGGAGAGGCGCTCGCCGGGCCGGCGCCTCGACACGGCCCGATGATAGCGAAGCATCTCATCCGGGTCGTCGCGGGGCCGATGATAGACTCGGCGGCGTCGTGCCCCGTCGGCTACTCAGCGTCACGTTCGCGCTCCTCGTCGGCCTGGCGGCCGCCCAGCAGCGGTACAACTACCTGGCCGTCGACGGCGAGCTCGTGGAGGCCGGCCCCTACTACTTCATCGCGTACGGCGACAACACCAACGCCTTCGCGCGCGCCTCGCTCCTCGCCGAGGCGATGGGCCTGAAGGTCGAGTACCTGGGCGAGCAGAGGCTGCTGCGCTTCACCGACGGCTTCCGCGTCGTCACCTTCGAGGCGACGGCCGACGTGGCGCTCGGCCTCGAGAAGCGGCCGGGCATCGTCAAGCTCGACCCGCCGCTGCGCGGCTCGAACACCCTCGACAGCCCCATGGCCATCATCGTCGACGGGGTCTCGTACGTGCCCATCACGCCCCTCGTCACCGCTTTCGACGGCCAGAGCGACTGGGACCCCGACGCCAAGCTGGTGACGATCGACACCGCCGATGTCCTCGGCTTCGTCGTCCCCGCGCCGCGCATCGGCGTCAACGGCGGGTACACGCGCGTCGCCCTCGACCTACCGCAGGGCGCCACCTACCAGCTCGCGGCGGGCGGGCGCAGCTTCGTCGTCATCGTGCCGGGCGCGCGCGCCGAGGCGCTCACGGTGCCGGTCGACGACGAGAACCTGGGCAGCGTGACGGTCTCCAGCTCCGGCGGGCGGGTGACGGTGACGGTCGCGACGCGCTTCGACCTCGACCCGAGCGGGCGCGGCTTCTCGGTGGGCACCGTGCCCAAGGAGAACGGCACGACCCTCTACGTCGACTTCGCGCCGGGCCGCGAGGGCCAGGCCGTCACGGCCATCGGCCAGGGACGGGCCGAGGGCCCGCAGGCGCTGGCGCAGGCGCCGGAGGGGCGCCAGATCGTCGTCATCGACGCCGGCCACGGCGGCCACGACCCCGGCACCCAGTCGCGCTACGCCGTCGAGGAGCAGGTCGTCCTCGACGTCGCCCTCAAGCTCAAGAAGCGCCTCGAGGAGGCCGGGCTCGAGGTCGTCCTCACCCGCGACCGCGACGCCTTCCTCACGCTGCAGCAGCGCTCCGAGTTCGCCACGATGGACAGGAACATCTTCGTGTCGATCCACGCCAACTCGGCGCCCAGCGACTCGGCCGAGGGCGTCGAGACCTGGGTGTTCGGCGAGCCGCTGGACCCCACGCTCATCGAGAGGGCGATCCGCGAGAACGGCGGCGGCGCGGTCGGCGAGGAGCTGACGCGCGAGGCGCGGCGCGTGGCCGACCAGCTCGCGTTCGACATCCTGCGCGAGGCGCAGTTCAACCTGTCGCTGGCGCTGGCCGAGTCGGTGCAGTCGCACCTCGTCGCCGCCACGGGCGCCAAGGACCGCGGCGTGAGGACGAACCTGTTCTACGTGCTCAGGACGGCGCGCATCCCCGCGGTCCTCGTCGAGCTGGGCTTCGTCAACCACCCGCGGGAGGGCCCGCGGCTGGCCGACCCCGGCTACCAGGACACGCTCGCCGAGGGCCTGGCCGAGGGCATACTCTCCTTCCTCCGGAGCGGCGGCGCGATCGCTCGGCGCTAGCCCGGCGCTCTGTCCCCGGGGACGCGGGCGCCTCTCCGCCCCGCCCCGCCGCCTGCGCCCTCACCCCTACTCCCGCGCCGCCGACGACGGCCGCCCCCGTCACGAGACGCGTGCTGCACGGTGATAGCATGGGGCCGATGTACCGGGCGGCGCAGGTCCCCGGCGCCGGCGGCGTCGTCTTCGACGACGCTGGCCGCGTGCTGGTCCTCACGCTCGCGGGCGGCGAGACGGTGTTCCCCAAGGGGCACATCGAGCCGGGAGAGACCGCGCTGCAGGCGGCGGTCCGGGAGGTCGAGGAGGAGACGGGCGTGAAGGCCTGGTGCGACGACCCGACCGAGTACACGACGAGCTACGTGAACCCGCGCGGCGTGCCCCGGCGCGTCACCTGGTTCGCCATGCGCGCCTCCGGACAGACGCCGGTCGTGACCGAGCGGGGCCTGCGCTCGGCGCGGTTCCACCCCGTCGGCGAGGCCCTGCGGCTCCTGACGCACGAGGACAACCGCGAGCTGCTGCGCAAGGTGGCGTCAGCCAAGGGGATCCTGCGGTGAGGCAGGGCCTCGTCGGCTACACCGGCGACCTGGGGGCCGACGCGGTCCTCGAGGACCTGCGCTCGCTCAAGCGCAGCGGCACGCTGCTCGTCTCCGACGAGGGCGGCTCGCTGGTGCTGCTGCTGGCGCGCGGCCAGGTGGAGGCGAGCTTCAGGCTCGGTGCCTACGGGCGCCTGGAGTCGCCGGGGCAGTCGTACCACCTCCACCTGCACGAGCCGACGCCCACCCCGCAGCTACCCAGCCGCTCCTCCGAGAGCGCCTCGGCGCTCCTCAGGGCGCTGCCGCGCACGCGCGCGCCCATGCGCCTGCCCACCGGCATCGTCGACCTGCCCGCCCTCCTCGACAGGCTGGCGTCCCTGGCCTTCGACGGCCTGCTCGCCTACGTGGCCGACGACGAGCTCGCCGTCGCCCTGCTCCTCGACGGCACCGTGCGGGCGGCGGTGCACGAGCGGTCCGGCCGTCTCTCGAGCCGCGCCGAGGCGCTGCGCGTGCTGCAGAAGCGCTGCCAGGAGCCCGGGCCCGGCGAGCTCGAGCTGGAGCGCATCGAGCGCGCGATCCTCGAGCCGCTGCTGGCCCTGGCGATCGAGAGCGTCGCGCCGCCGGAGAGCGGCCCCTTCTCGGGCCTCGAGGTCGACGAGCGGGGGTACAGGTACGTCAGCCAGGGGCAGGCGTTCCTCACGGTGCCCTCGGCGCCATTGGGGCCGCCGCGGCGTCACGCGCTCGACGTGGCCATCAGGCCGCTGCCGCACATCGCCATGCCGACAGAGCCTCCCGGCTGGGAGGAGAGCCGCTACACGCTCACGCTGCGCGGGAAGGACGCGCTGAACCCGATGACCGACCTGAACATGGACTTCCGCAGCCACCACGGGGAGGAGGGCCAGCGCGTGCTCACCCTGCTCGGCTCCGGCGAGACCCTCACGGGCTGCGCCGAGCGCCTCGGCCTGGACCTGGCCGACCTCAAGCCCTGGGTCGAACGCTTCGAGTCCGCCGGCTTCATCAGGGCGCAACGTGGTTGACGAGCGGCTGGCGGCGGCCGAGGAGCCCCGCGCCGGCGCCGTCGACCGCGGCGCCGGCGCGGGGGGCGAACGCCCCGCGGCGGCGCCCCGCACCGAATCCGCCGGCTCCGAGGACACGGTCACGCTGCGCGAGCTCTACCTCGTGTTCCGGGCGGGCCTGCCCGTGGTCCTCGGCGTGGCCCTGCTGCTCGGCCTGGCGGCCTTCGCGTTCCGGGCGCTGCAGGGCGCGACCTACACCAGCACCGCCGTCGTGCAGGTGGTCCAGCCCCGCGTCTCGGCGCAGCCGGGCCCCGGGCTGGACGTCAACGTCGCCTCGCCGCTGAACGCCCCCACCTACCGCGCGATCGCCATGAGCCCCGCCATCCTCAACGCGCTCGCCGACCGGCTAGACCTGGCCGACGTCCTCGAGCTCGGCGTGCTCGACGTCGTCCCCGGGCCCGGACCGTCCTCCGGCGACGCCATAGGCGTGACGCACGTCGTGACCGTCCCCACCGCGCGCGGCGCGGAGTGGGCGGCCACGGTCGCCAACGCCTGGGCCGAGGCGACGGTCGAGGCCGCCAGGGAGGTGCTTCTAGCCCCGTTCAACGAGGCCGGCGACCGCGTGGCCGCCGACCTCGCCGCGCGCGAGTCCGCCTACCAGGCCGCGAGCGAGGCCTGGGCCGACTTCCTGGCCGTGGACGAGCGCGAGGAGCTGCGGCGCCGCTTGGGCGCCCTCGTCGACCTCGAGGCCTCGCGGCGGGGGCGTCTCGACGACGTCGAGGCCGAGGCCCAGGCCCTGCGCGCCCGCATCGCGGCGCTGCGGGACGCTGGCCGGACGTCGGACGAGCTGGCGGCGGACCTGGCGGCCCTGGAGGCCGAGGCCGAGCACCTGCGGGGCGAGCTGGAGGCCAGCGGCAGGGAGGGCGACGGCCTGCGCACGCGCCTCGGCGAGCTGGAGCGGCAGGCCGCGGAGCTGCAGCGTCGCGTCTCGACCACCTCGCTGGCCTACTTCAGGGCCGCCCCGGCGGCCGCCGAGCTGCAGCTCCAGCGGGAGCTCGCCGCCGGCGCGGTGCACGTCGCGATCCCAGCCGACGTCCCGCTCGAGCCAGACCCGCGCAACACCTTGCTCACGGTCCTGGCGGCGATGGTCGTGGGCGCGCTGGGGGCCACGCTCTACGTGTTCATGCGCGAGGCGATAAGGGAGCCGGAGCCGGCGTGAGGGTGCTCCTCACCGGCGGCAACGGGCGACTGGGCCGGGAGCTGAGGGCCCTGCTGGGGGCTCGCGAGGACGTGGAGCTGCTGGCGCCGCCCCGCGCCGAGCTCGACGTCACCGACGCCGGCAGCTTCCGCGCGGCCGCCCTGGGCTTCCGGCCGGACGCCGTCGTCCACGCCGCGGCCTACACCGACGTGGCCGGGGCGGAGCGCGACAGGGAGGCCTGCTGGACCGTGAACGTGGTGGGGACGCGCAACGCCGCGTCCGCCGCCGACGCCGCCGGTGCCCGGCTGGTGCACGTGAGCACCGACTACGTCTTCTGGGGCGACCGCGGCGGCTACGCCGAGGACGACGTGCCGGGCCCGGTGCGCAACTACTACGCGCTCACGAAGCTCGTCGCCGAGGAGGCCGCGCGCGCGTCCCGGCGACCGCTGATCATCCGCACCAGCTTCAGGCCCCGGGAGTGGCCCTACCCCGAGGCGTTCACGGACCTCTACACGTCGCAGGACTACGTCGACGTGATAGCGCCGGAGGTGGCGCTGGCCATCCTCCACGCCGCTACGATCCCGTTCGAGGTGCTGCACGTGGCGACGGAGCGCAAGAGCGTCTTCGAGCTGGCGTCCCGACGCGCTCCCGGCGTGCGCCCGGCCAGCAAGGACGGGGCGCCCGTGGCCCTCCCCGACGACGTCTCCCTCGACGTCGGCCGCTGGCGGGCGCTGCGGGACGAGCTGCTCGCGGGGAGCGTGGCGTGAGGGCGGCGGAGGCGGCGTCGGACGGCGCGGCGGCGCGCGGCGCGACGGCCTCGAGCGCAGCGTTGGGGGCGACGGCGTGACGGGCGAGCGGGACGCGGCGGCGGCGCGGGGCGTGTCCGTGGAGCGCTTCGACGTCCCGGGCCCCCTCCTGCTCACGCCCATCGTGCGCCGGGACGACAGGGGCTACTTCCTCGAGCGCTGGCGCGACGACGTCTGCGCCGCCGTGGGCCTCGACGCGAGGTTCGTGCAGGACAACCTCTCCCGCAGCCGCCGCGGCGTGCTGCGTGGCCTCCACTTCCAGCGCGCGCCGCACCAGCAGGGGAAGCTCGTGAGCGTCGTGCGGGGGCGCGTCCTCGACGTGATCGTCGACCTGCGGCGCGGCTCGCCCACGTTCCTGCGCCACCTCGCGGTGCTCCTCGACGACGAGGCGCACCGTCAGCTCTGGGTGCCGCCGGGCTTCGCGCACGGGTTCCTCGCCCTGGGCGAGGTCAACGACGTGCTCTACAAGGTCGACGCCTACCACGCCCCCGAGGCGGAGGGCGGGCTGCGCTGGGACGACCCGGCGCTCGGCATCGACTGGGGCCTGGACGAGCACCTGGGCGGGGAGCGGCCCTCCCTCTCGGCGCGCGACGGCGCCCTGCCGACCGTCGCCGACGGCCTGCCCGACTTCCCGTACCCGTAGGCGCCGGGCGGCGGGCGCCGGTCGGCCTCCGCGCCCCCCGGGCGCGGCAGCGGCGGTCCGGTGTCGGCCTTCGCGCCCCGCGCCTGGCGCGTTGGCCGTAGGCGCGAGGGGCCGGCGTGCCTGGTAACCTCCGGGCGTGACTGACCTCGATCGGCTGGGCACGGCCCTCGTCACCGGCGCCGCCGGGTTCATCGGCTCGGCGCTGGTCAGGCGCCTCAAGGCGCGCGGGGCCCCGCGCGTCGTCAGCCTCGACTCGCTCACCTACGCCGGCGACGTCTCGCGGCTCGAGGAGGCGGGCGGCGAGCCGGGCCACAGGTTCGTCCACCTCGACGTGCGCGAGCTGGACGCCGTGCTCGCGCTCCTGCGCGAGGAGCGCCCGACGGTCGTCTTCCACCTCGCGGCCGAGACGCACGTCGACCGCTCGATCGACGGGCCGGAGGCGTTCGTGCAGGCGAACGTGCTCGGCACCCTGCGGCTCCTGGAGGCGCTGCGGCGCTACCGCGACGAGCTGCCGGACGCCGAGCGCCGGCGGCTGAGGGTCGTCAACGTCTCCACCGACGAGGTCTACGGGTCCCTCGGACCCGAGGGCGTCTTCACCGAGGACTCGCCGTTCGCCCCCCGCTCCCCCTACAGCGCCAGCAAGGCCGGCGCCGACCACCTGGCCGCCGCCTACTTCCACACGTACGGTTTGCCCGTCATCACCACGCACGCCTCGAACAACTACGGCCCCTACCAGTTCCCCGAGAAGCTGCTGCCCCTGGCGCTGGGCAAGGCGCTGGCCGGCGAGAGCGTGCCGCTCTACGGCACGGGCGAGAACGTGCGCGACTGGCTGCACGTCGACGACCACGCCGACGGGCTCATCGCCGCCGCGTTGCGCGGCGCGCCCGGCGAGGCCTACCTGCTGGGCGGCGGCAACGAGCGCAGTAACCGGGCGGTGCTGGAGGCGCTGCTCGGCGCCCTCAACGAGCTGGCCCCCGCCGGGCGCGACCACCGCGAGCTGATCACGCTCGTTCCCGACCGCCCCGGCCACGACTTCCGCTACGCCGTCGACTCCGGCAAGGCCGAGCGCGAGCTGGGCTGGCGACCGGCGGTGCCGTTCGAGAGGGGCCTGCGCGACACCGTGGCCTGGTACCTCGCGCACCGCGACTGGCTCGACGCCGTCACGCGCGGGCGCTACCGGCTCGAGCGCCTGGGCACCGTCGGCGTGGCGCCGGGCGCGCCCCGGGAGGGCGAGCGTCCGGCATGAGCCTCAAGGGCATCGTCCTGGCCGGCGGCAGCGGCACGCGCCTCTACCCGGCCACGCTGGCCGTGAGCAAGCAGCTCATGCCGGTCTACGACAAGCCGATGGTCTACTACCCGCTCTCCGTGCTCATGCTCGCCGGCGTGCGCGAGGTGCTGGTCATCTCCACGCCGCGCGACCTGCCGCTGTTCCGGTCCCTCCTCGGCGACGGCTCGCGCTGGGGCATGAGCTTCGCCTACGCCGAGCAGCCGCGGCCCGAGGGCCTGGCGCAGGCGCTGGTCATCGGCGAGGAGTTCCTGGGCGGCAGCCGCGTGGCGCTGGTCCTCGGCGACAACCTCTTCCACGGCTACGGTCTCTCCGGCCTCCTGCGCGCGGTGGCGACGCGCGAGGACGAGGCGACGGTCTTCGGCTACCGGGTGAAGGACCCCCAGCGCTACGGCGTCGTGGCCTTCGACGACGACGGACGGGTCACCGACATCGAGGAGAAGCCCCGCGAGCCCAAGAGCGACTACGCCGTCACCGGCCTCTACTTCTACCCGCCCGACGCCCCCGCCTACGCCCGGGGCCTGAGGCCCTCGGCGCGCGGCGAGCTCGAGATCACCGACCTCAACCGCGTCTACCTGGAGCAGGGCCGCCTGCGCGTCGAGCTGCTCGGGCGCGGCATGGCCTGGCTCGACACCGGCACCCACGAGAGCCTGCTGCAGGCCGCGAACTTCGTGGAGACGCTCGAGTCGCGTCAGGGCACGAAGATCGCCTGCCCCGAGGAGGTGGCCTACAGGCAGGGGTGGATCGGCCGCGACGAGGTCGCCGCCCTGGCGCGGGAGTACGGGCCGGGCAACGCCTACGGACGCTACCTGCTCACCCTGCTCGAGGAGCGCCAGCCGACCCCGGCCGCCTGAGCGGCACGACCACGAGCACGTCGTCGGACGGGCGCGTGCCCGCCACCGGTGACCCCGAGCGTTAATCGTCTCCCACGCTCCGCGGGGGTAACCTTGCCCGGTATGCCCGAGGTATCGACCCCGCCGTCGCCGGCCCACGTCCCCATGCTCGACCTCGCGCCCGAGGTGGAGGCGCTGTGGGACGGCCTGGCGGCGGCGTTCGAGCGAGTCATGAGGAGCGGCCAGTTCGTCGGGGGGCCCGAGGTCGCGGCGTTCGAGGCCGAGGCCGCGGCGTACCTGGGCGTGCGCCACGCGGTCGCCGTGAACAGCGGCACCGACGCCCTGGCGATCGCCCTGCGCGCCCTCGGCGTCGGGCCCGGCGACGAGGTCGTCACGACGCCCTTCAGCTTCTTCGCCACGGCCGAGGCGATCGCCAACGTGGGCGCCGCCCCCGTCTTCGTGGACGTGGACGAGCGCACCTACAACATCGACCCCGCGCTGATCGAGCCGGCGGTGACCTCGCGCACCAAGGCGGTCCTGCCCGTGCACCTGTTCGGGCGCCCCGTGGACATGGACGCGGTCATGGACGTGGCCGAGCGGCACGGCCTCAAGGTGGTGGAGGACTGCGCGCAGTCGTTCGGCGCCGCCTGGGGCGGACGCAAGACGGGCGCCATCGGCGACGCCGGCGCCTTCTCGTTCTACCCGACGAAGAACCTGGGCGGCTTCGGCGACGGCGGCCTGGTCGCGACCGACGACGACGAGGTCGCCGCCACGGCCCGCATGCTGCGCGACCACGGCTCGCGGCGCCGCTACCACAACGTGATGCTCGGCTACAACTCCCGTCTCGACGCCCTCCACGCCGCGATGCTGCGCGTGAAGCTGCCCTTCGTCGACGAGTGGAACGAGCGCCGGCGCGAGGCGGCGCGGCGCTACGACGAGCTGCTGCGCGACGTGCCTGGGTTGGTGACGCCGGAGCTCGTCGACGAGCACGTGTTCCACCAGTACACGGTGCGCGTCCTCGGCGGACGCCGCGACGAGGTGCGCGACCGCCTGGCCGCGGCGGGCGTGGCGACGCTCGTCTACTACCCCGTCCCCCAGGACCGGCTGCCCGTCTTCGCGCACCTGGGCGGCCGCTGCCCGGCAAGCGACAGGCTGGCGCATGAGGTCCTCAGCCTGCCCATGGGCCCGTTCCTCGACCCCGCGGCGCAGGCGTCCGTGGCCGGCGCCCTGGAGGGGGCGTGCCGGTGACGCCGAGCGAGCCGGGCCTCGGCGCGGCGGAGGTGAGCCACCTCAGGGACCTGGAGGCCGAGGCCATCTACATCCTGCGCGAGGTGGCCGCCGAGTTCGAGAAGCCCGTGATGCTCTACTCGATCGGCAAGGACTCCAGCGTCATGCTGCACCTGGCGCGCAAGGCGTTCCACCCGGGCAGGGTGCCGTTCCCCGTCCTCCACGTCGACACGACCTGGAAGTTCAAGGAGATGATCGCCTTCCGCGACAGGACGGCGCGGGACCTCGGCCTCGACCTCATCGTCCACGTCAACGAGGAGGGTCTGCGCCAGGGCATCACCCCCTTCACGCACGGCTCCCGCGTCTACACCGACGTGATGAAGACGGAGGGCCTCAAGCAGGCGCTGAGGCGGCACGGCTTCGACGCCGCCATCGGCGGCGCGCGCCGCGACGAGGAGGCGAGCCGCGCGAAGGAGCGCGTGTTCAGCTTCAGGAACGCCAACCAGGCCTGGGACCCGCGCAACCAGAGGCCGGAGCTGTGGCAGCTCTACAACACCAGGGTCCACCCGGGCGAGTCGTTCCGCGTCTACCCCCTCTCGAACTGGACGGAGCTCGACGTCTGGCTCTACGTGCTGCTCGAGCGCATACCCGTGGTCCCGCTCTACCTCGCCGCCAAGCGCCCCGTCGTGGAGCGCGACGGGCAGCTGATCATGGTCGACGACGAGCGCTTCCCGCTCGCGCCGGAGGAGACCCCCAGGATGGAGATGGTGCGGTTCCGGACGCTGGGCTGCTACCCGCTGACCGGCGCCGTGCGCTCCGAAGCCGACACCGTCGCGAAGGTGATCGAGGAGCTGCTCCGGACCCGCTTCAGCGAGCGCCAGGGCCGCGTGATCGATCGCGACCGGGCGGGCAGCATGGAGCTCAAGAAGCGCCAGGGCTACTTCTGATGTCGAGGCACGAACCCTGATGGCAGACGTGTCAACCTCGGCCGAGCTGGCCACCTACCTGCGGCGGCACGAGAGCCGCGGCCTCCTCCGCCTCATCACGTGCGGGAGCGTCGACGACGGCAAGAGCACGCTGATCGGGAGGCTCCTCTACGACTCGCAGGCGGTCTTCGAGGACCACCTCTCCTCCCTGGCCGACGACAGCGCACGCTGGGGGACGACCGGCGCGTCCCCCGACCTCGCGCTCCTGCTCGACGGGCTCCAGGCGGAGCGCGAGCAGGGCATCACCATCGACGTGGCCTACAAGTACTTCGACACCGGCCGGCGGAAGCTCGTCATCGCCGACACGCCCGGCCACGAGCAGTACACGCGGAACATGGCCACGGCCGCCAGCACCGCCGACCTGGCCGTGCTCATAGTCGACGCCACCAAGGGCGCGACGGCTCAGACCAGGCGCCACTCGGCGATCGCGCAGCTCATGGGCATCCGCCACCTGGTCATCGCCGTCAACAAGATGGACCTGGTGGGCTTCGACCGCGCGAGGTTCGAGAGCGTCCGCGACGGCTACCTCGGCTCGCTGGGCGCCCTCGCCGAGCGCCTGTCGATAGCCTTCGTCCCCGTCAGCGCCCTGCACGGCGACAACGTCGTCCACAGGAGCGACCGCACGCCGTGGTACGAGGGTCCCAGCCTGCTCGAGCACCTCGAGACGGTGGAGGCGCGGTCCCCCCGGGCGCCGGGGCGGCTGCGCTTCCCGGTGCAGTACGTGATCAGGCCGGACCCCACCTTCCGCGGCTACGCGGGCACCGTCGCCGCCGGCGAGGTCAGGGTGGGCGACGACGTCCTGGTCCTGCCCAGCAAGCGCCGGACCCGCGTCAAGCGGATCGTGACCTGGGGCGGCGAGGCGGGCGGAGGGACAGAAGAGGCCCTCGAGGGCGACGCCGTCACCCTCGTGCTGGAGGACGAGCTTGACGTGACGCGCGGCGACGTGCTGGCGCACCCGAACGACGCCCCCAGCGTCACCGACGCCGTCGAGGCGAACCTGATCTGGCTCGACGAGCAGCCCCTGGTCCCGGGCAAGGCCTACGACGCGAAGGTCGGCACGAGGCTGACGCAGGCGACGGTGAGGGCGCCCCTGCACCGCGTCGACATCGACACCTTCGCCGAGCTGCCCGACGCCGCCCTGCGCCTCAACGAGATCGGCCGCGCCCAGGTCTCCTTCAGCTCGCCGGTGGCCGTCGACCCCTACGCGGCGTCGCCGCGGACCGGGTCCTTCGTGCTGATCGACCCCATCACCCACGCCACGGCCGCCGCCGGCATGGTCCTGCGGAGCGCGCGGGAGGGCCGCGAGGTCAGGGCCACGAACGTCACCTGGCACGAGTCCAAGGTCACGAAGGCGCTGCGCGCCCGCCTCAAGGAGCAGACGCCCTGCTGCCTCTGGTTCACGGGCCTGTCCGGGGCGGGCAAGAGCACCATCGCGAACGCTCTGGAGCACCGCCTGGCGTCGATGGGCTACCACACCTACCTGCTCGACGGCGACAACCTCAGGCACGGCCTCAACAAGGACCTCGGCTTCTCCGACGAGGACCGCATCGAGAACATCCGCCGCGTCGGCGAGGTGGCGCGGCTGTTCGTCGACGCCGGCCTCATCGTGATCACGGCGTTCATCTCCCCGTTCCGCAGCGACCGCCAGATGGCGCGCGACCTGTTCGACGCCGGCGAGTTCCTGGAGGTCTTCGTCGACACGCCCATCGAGGTCGCGGAGCGGAGGGACCCCAAGGGGCTCTACGCGAAGGCGAGGGCGGGCCTGCTCAAGAACTTCACCGGCATCGACTCGCCGTACGAGAGGCCGGAGGAGGCGGAGGTCGTCCTGCACGCTGGGGAGCACGGCGTGGAGCGCTGCGTGGAGGACGTGGTGCAGGCCCTCGTGTCCCGCGGCCTGATCGGGTAGGCGCATGCCGAGGAGCGGTCGCTAGCCGATGCTGGCCAGGGCCGTAGGGGGCACGCTGTGGCAGGCCAGCACCACGGTGGTCCAGCTCTTCCTCCAGCTCGGCGTCACGGCCACGCTGGGCCGCCTGCTCGAGCCCGCCGAGTTCGGGCTCGTGGCGATAGCCACGGCCGTGGCGGCCTTCGCGGGCCTGGTGGCGCAGCTCGGCGTCGGCCAGGCGCTGATCCAGCGCCAGCACCTCGACGAGCGGATCGTGAGGGCCGGCTTCGGCCTCAGCGCCACCGGCGGACTGCTCGTCGCCCTGCTCGTGGCGGCCGCCGCCGGGCCGCTCGCCGACGCCTTCCTGGAGCCGGCGGCGGCGCCCTTCATACGGCTCGTGGGCCTGTCGGTGCTGGGCATCGGCCTGGGCACGACCTCAGACGCCCTGCTCCAGCGCGACATGCGCTTCAGGGACCACGGCGTCATCACCGTGGCGTCCTACGGCGTCGGCTACGGCCTCGTGGCGATCCCGCTGGCCGCCCTGGGAGCGGGCGCGTGGTCGCTGGCCGCCGCTCCCGTCGTGCAGGCCCTGTTCAAGGCCGCGCTCACGTTCGCGGCCCGCCGCCACGACGTCAGGCCGCTGCTCTCCCTCGGCCTGTGGCGCGAGCTGATCGGCTTCGGCGGCGGCGTGACGGTCTCGCGGCTCCTCAACGCGCTCGCGCTGCAGGGCGACAACATCATCGTGGCGCGTGCCCTGGGCCCCGTCGCGCTGGGCCTCTACAGCCGCAGCTACCAGCTCATGCTGATACCGGTGCAGCTCGTGGGCCAGACCATGGCCAACGTCCTCTTCCCCGGCCTGTCCCGGGTCCAGGACGCGCGGGCCCCGCTGCGCGAGGCGTACCTCACCGCGGCCAGCTTCGCGACTCTGCTGGGCGGGGCGAGCGCGGCCGTCTTCGTGGTCCTCGCGCCCGAGATCATCGGCGTGCTGCTCGGCGCGGGCTGGGAGGGCGCGATAGCTCCCTTCCGCATCCTGTCGGCCGTGATCATGCTCCGCGTCGCCTACAAGCTCGACGACACCCTGGCCAAGGCCACCGGGGCGATCTCCGCCCGCCTGGTCAGGGACATCGTCTACAGCGGGGCGATCCTCGTGGGCGTCGCGATCGCGGTCCGCTGGGGCATCGGCGCCGCGGCCCTGGCCGTGAGCGTCGCGATCGGCCTGAACTGGGCGCTCGGGCTCGCCATGAGCCTGAGGATCACCGAGACCCCTTGGCGCCGCTACGTCGCGTCGCAGCGCTCTTCGCTCCTCCTGGTGCCGGCCGTGGGCCTGCTCGCCCTCGGCCTGAAGGCGGCGGTGACGGGGCTGACGTCGCACCCCCTGGCCGTGCTCGCGCTGGTGGTCGCGTCCGTCGCGGTCGTCATGGCCGTCATGGTCTGGCTCTGGCCGCAGCTCCTGACCGCGTCGCAGCGAAGGGTGGTCGCGGTGGGCCTGCGGGCGATCCCGCTGCTGCCCATGGCCGGGGCACTGGCCGTCCGCCTCGCGCCCGACCTCTCATCTCCGCGTCTGGAACGACCTTGATAGAATCGGGGGCCTGGCGCTGGGAGACCGCGGCCCTGGGGCGACGCAGGGCCTGACAGTGAACGGAGTCGTACCTCAGATTGGGTGGCGAGCCATCGCTCAACTCGGCGCCGATCTTCATCGGCGGGTGTGACCGCAGCGGCACGACGCTCCTGGGCTCGATCCTGGGCAGCCACCCGGCCTGCGTCGTCACGCCGGAGTCGCCCTTCAAGACCGAGGTCATCGCGAGGCTGCGCGGCACCGGCGAGGGCACGGGCAAGGCGGCGCTCGAGGCCATCGGGAGCCACTGGCGCTTCAAGATCTGGGGGCACCCGCTGCCCGAGGGGCTGAGCCCCGGGACCTACGCCGAGGCGCTGAGCGCGCTCGTCGCCAGCTACGCGGTCGCGCACGGCCGGCCCCCCGACGCCCGCTGGGTCGACCACACCCCGAACAACGTGCGCTACGCCCCGACACTGCTCGCGCTCTTCCCCGACGCGCGGTTCATCCACATCGTCAGGGACGGTCGCGCCGTGGCCGCGTCGGTCATCCCCCTCGACTGGGGCCCATCCACGACCTACTTCGCCGCGCCCTGGTGGGTGGAGAGGGTCGCGTACGGCCTCGCCGCCGAGTCGAGCCTGGGGCCGGAGCGCGTCATGCGCGTCAGGTACGAGGACCTCGTCACGCAGCCGGAGGCCACGATCCGGCGCGTCCTCGCGTTCGCGGGGCTCGACCCGGACCCCGCCGTGTTCGGCACGCCGCAGGGCGTGCGGCCCACCTACACGGTGCAGCAGCACGAGCTGATAGGCCGCCCCGTCGACCCGAGCCGCGTGAACGCCTACCGCAGCAAGCTCAGCGGGCGCGACCTCGAGGTCTTCGAGTGGTCTACGAAGGAGTTCCTCACCCTCCTCGGCTACGAGCAGGAGTTCGGGACGAGGGCCGCGCCGCCGACGCGCTCGGAGAGGGCCGCGGCCATGGCGCGCGAGCTGGTCGCGCGCCTGCGGAACCGGGTCCGGCACGCCCGACGGAGGCTGAGCGCCGATGCCGGCGACGCGCGGGGCTGAGCTGGCCGCGCGGCGCGCCGCCGGAGCCGTCCCCTGGAGCGCCGGCGGCATCTTCCGCGCGCTCGGCGCGGCGACCGCGGCGCTGTACGCGTTCTTCGCGACCTTCCCCGTCGAGGTCCCGGGGCTGCCCGCGCGGCTGAACCTCGTGAGCGCCGTCCTGTGCGTGGCCGCGCTGGGCTGGCTCGTCCTGCTGTACCGCCGCGTGCCGCTCCTCGGCGCGGGTCCGGGGACCGTGGTCCGCGCGCTGCTCTTCGCCGGGCTCCTGTCGGTCGCGGCCACCGGGCTGATGGCGAGCGCCGGCGCCGAGGACCTCGGCGCCGCGGTCTCCTACAGCCTGCGCTTCGTCCTGGGCGCCCTGCTGATCATGGCCACCGCCGGCTACGCGGGCGACGGCCAGGCGCGCGTGCGCCAGGTCACGCGGGCGCTGCTGGCTGGCGGCGTCGCCTCGGTGGTGCTGGCGGTCGCGGGCTACGTCGTACCGGCCATCGGCGCCACGACGATCGGGGTCGGACGACGCGCCCAGGCCCTGTTCGACCACCCGAACCAGCTGGGCATGGTGCTCGCCTGCCTGTTCCCGCTGGCGCTCGGCAGGTTCCTCGCGGCGCCGGCGCGCGTGCCGCGGCTCCTCACGATGGCGCTGCTGGCCGCGGGAGTGGTGCTCAGCGGCTCGTTCGTCAACACGCTGCTGCTCGCCGTCGGTCCCCTGCTGGTGATGGTCACCACCATGAGCCGCCGCGTGTCGCGGGCGCGGACGATCGCCGTCCTCGGCCTGACCGTGGCCCTGGGCACGGCGGTCGTCGTGATGGGGCCCGACCGCCTGGCGGAGGTATCGCCGCGGGTGGCGCGCATGTTCGTCTCGCTGCAGGAGGAGGGCGACCTCGAGGACCGCCTGCCCAGCGTCCACGAGCGGCTGCAGCTCTACCGGGTGGCGCTGGAGACCTGGCTCGAGCGGCCGCTCACCGGCGTCGGCGGGGACAACGCCTACCTCTACCTCTACAACCCCTCCGGCAGGCCGATCTCCCACGCGCACAACCTGTTCGTCAACGCGGCCCTCACCACCGGGACGCTCGGCCTGCTGGCGATGGTCGCGTTCGCCTTCGGCTGGGTGCTCCTGGCGCTCCACCTGCTCCTGACCAGGCTCGCGCTCACCGGCGGGGAGAGGTTCCTGGCCCGGGGCGTGGGCGCGGGCCTCCTCCTGCTGTTCCTGAGCAACCAGTCCAGCGACTCGCTCAGCGGGACCATCGCCTACCCGCTCTGGTCGCTCATCGGCGTCGGCCTCCTGCTCGTCCGGCGCGGCGCCGGGGCGCGGGGGCAGCCGTGAGCGGGAGGCTGCGGGTGCACCTCTACGGCGCCGCGGGGCACAACCTCGGCGACGACGCCATAGCGCTGGCGGCCGCGCACGAGATCGCGAGCCGCCTCCCGCACGCCGCCATCAGGGTCGCGAGCGTGGCCGGACCCGCCTTCACCCGACGGTACGGGTTGCCGTCGCTGGCCCTGAACCGGAGGAGCCCCATCGGCATGCTCCGCCTCGTCGACTCCGTGAGGCGCGCCGACGTCGTGCTGCTCGGCGGCGGCACCCTCGTCCAGGACCGGCTGGGCCTGTCCCGGTTCAGGGGGATCCTGGCCTACGCGCGGCAGGTCGCGGCGTTGGCGAAGGCGTTCGGGAAGCCGCTGGGCACGCTGGCGATAGGCGTCGACGAGCTATCGACCCCGCGCGGCAGGGAGTACGCGCGCGACCTGCTGGCGCTGGTGGACGCGCTCGTGGTCCGGGACGAGCGCTCGCTGGCGCTCGCCAGGTCGTACGCCGGCGCCAGACCCGTGGACGGCGTCGCGGCGGCCGACCCGGCCTACCTGCTGCGCCACCACCCTGCGGCCGTCGCCGCCGCGAGCCGCCCCTCCCCGCACGGCGCGTACGCCGTGGTGTCGCTTGCCAACGAGGGCATGGAGTTCGGCCCGCTGCTGCCGGAGCTCACGAGCGCGGTCAGGCGCCTGGTCGAGCGGCACGGCGTCGACAAGGTGCTGCTCGTCGCGATGGACACGCGCCCCGGCGAGGAGCTGGCCGTGTTCCGGCGCTGGCTCGCGAGCGCGCCCGAGGTCTCGCGGTGGGCGCAAGCCGTCACGCCCCGCGACGCCTTCGAGGCCCACGACCTGGTCTCGCGCGCCAGGTGCGTGGTCGCGATGAGGCTGCACGCCATGATCTTCGCGCTGGGCCGCGCCCCGCTCGTGGGGATCTCCCGCACCACCAAGACCGACTCGCTGCTGCGGTCCGCCGGCGTGCGCGGGCTGGGCTTCGCCGAGGCGTCCTCGGGCGCGCGCCTGGCGGAGCTGGTAGACGAGGTCATGGCGGACTCCCGGGCGCTGGCCGTGCAGGCCGAGCACCGAGGCGAGCAGGAGGACCTGGCGCGGCAGGGCATCGCGAGGCTCGTCGAAGAGCTGACGGTTGGGCGGTCCGCCGCGGTCGTAGAGGCGGGGGCGAGCGGTTGAGGCTCCTGCTGTCGAACACCAACTACCTGTCTGGGGTGGTGGGGGGTGGCCAGCGCTCCGTACAGGTCCTGGCGGAGGGGCTCGCCGCCCAGGGGCACGAGGTCACGGTCGTGAGCCTCGGCGAGACCGGCGCCGAGGGCTCCACCAACGGCGTCCGCACCGTCCGCCTGCCCCTGCGCAACCTCTACTGGCCCTTCGACGGCCGCGAGCGCCCCGCGCTCGTGAAGGCCGCCTGGCACCTCGGGGACGTGTACAACCTCCGCATGCGCGCCGACATGGAGGCCGTCATCGACGAGGTGCGGCCCGACCTGCTCCACACGAACGTGATGACGGGGTTCTCGTCCGCCATCTGGTCGGCCGCGACCGGCAGGGGCGTCCCCGTGGTGCACACGCTGCGCGACTACCACGCCGTCTGCGTGAGGTCCGAGATGTTCCGCTCCGGCAGGCCCTGCGTCCGCCAGTGCCTCGACTGCCGGGCCTTCAGCGCCGTGAGCCGGCGGCTCAGCGACACCGTCGACGCCGTGGTCGGCAACAGCCGCTACATCCTCGACGCGCACCTGGAGGCGGGGGCGTTCGGGCGCGTGCCCATCAAGGCCGTGATCTACAACGGCTACGAGCCGCCCGCCGACCGCGCGCCGGCGCCGCACGGCGACGGGAGGCTGCGCGTGGGGTTCCTCGGGCGCATCGCGCCGCACAAGGGCGTGGAGCACCTCCTGGAGGCGCTGCGCGGGCTGCCCGCAGGCAGCTTCGCCCTGCTCGTCGCCGGCGACGGCGACGGCGCGTACGTGGAGAGGCTGCGCGCCAGGTACTCGGGCCTCCCCGTCGAGTACCTGGGGTTCGTCAAGCCCACCGAGCTGTTCCGGCGCATCGACGTGCTCGTCGTGCCCTCGCTGTGGCCGGAGCCGCTGCCCCGGACGATCATCGAGGCCTACGCCCACGGCGTGCCCGTGGTCGGCTCCGACCGCGGCGGCATACCCGAGGTGATCGCGGAGGGGGTGACCGGCTTCGTCTTCTCGCCCGACCGGCCCGGCCACCTGCGCGACGTCCTGGCGTCCCTCCTCGGCGACCGGGAGCGGCTCGCCGCGCTGAGGCGCGGCGCCGCGGAGCGGTCGGCCGAGTTCCTGCCCGGCAACGTGGTAGCCAGGTACCTCGAGGTGTACGCCGAGGCGCTGGCCAGGCGCAAGGGAAGCGGGGCCGCATGGACCTCGTGATCAACGCGCGGTTCCTGACGCAGCGCGTCACGGGGGTCGAGCGCTACGCCCGCGAGGTGACCCCCCGCGTCGCCGCCGCGTTGGGGAGCGACCGCGTCGTGGGCATCGCGCCCCGCGGCGCCGCTGACGCCGGCGCTCTGGGTTACCCGGTCGTCACGGCGGGCGCGACGAGCGGACACCTGTGGGAGCAGCTCGAGCTGCCCAGGCTGCGACCCGACGCCCGCGCGCTGCTGTGGTCGCCGTGCAACGTCGGGCCGCTGGCCGTGGCGCGCCAGGTGCTCACGCTCCACGACGTGTTCTCCGTCAGCCGGCCCCAGTGGGTCAGCCGCCCGTTCCACCTCTGGTACTCGGCCCTGCTGCCGCCGCTGACGCGGCGCGTCAGGCGGATCATCACGGTCTCGCGCTGGTCGCGCGACCAGATAATGGAGCACCTGGACGTGCCAGAGGAGAAGCTCGTCGTGATCCCCGAGGGCGTGGACCCGCGGTTCTCGCCCCCGGGGCCCGGGGCCATGGAGCGGGCGCGCCGCGCGCTGGACCTCCCCGACGAGTACGTCCTGGTGCTGGGCTCCCTCGAGCCCCGCAAGAACCTCGAGCGCGTGGTCATCGCCTGGTCGCGGCTGCCCGAGGAGAGCCGCCCGCCCCTGCTGATCGCGGGCGGCTCGGGCCTCGCGAAGGTCTTCGGCGACTACGACGCCGCGCGCCTCGTCGACAGGGAGGGGGTGCGGCTCCTGGGGTACGTGCCGGACGAGCACCTGCCGGCCCTCTACGCCGGCGCGACGCTGTTCGTCTACGCGTCGCTGGAGGAGGGCTTCGGCCTGCCCCCGCTCGAGGCGCTGGCCTGCGGCACCGACGTCGTCACCTCGAACACCTCGGCGATGGCCGAGCACTGCGCTCCCTACGCCACGCTCGTCGACCCCACCTCGGTGGAGGACATCGGGCGCGGGATCGCGTCGGCGCTGTCCTCCCGCGCCTCGCCTGAAGAGCGGTCGCGCCGCGCGGCCGCCGTGCGCGCAGCCTTCGACTGGGACCGCACCGCGCGGGAGACCGTGCGCGTGATCGGGGAAGCCAGCAGCGCGGGATGAGGCGCGAGCGGACGCTCCGCCTGGCGAGCGCGGCGCTCATCCCCTTCCACGTGGCACCGGCGCTCCTGCTGGCGGCGCTCGCCGGGCCCTTCACGCGCCGCGCGTACGGGGGCGCGCTCGCCGCCTGGCTGCCCACGTGGGCCGGGTTCGCGCTGCCGCTGCTCGTCTGGGCCCTCGTCTCGGGCCGGTGGCTTGAGGGGGCCCTGCTGCTGGGCCAGGCAGCCCTCGGGCTGGCCGCCGGCGCGTTCATGCGCGGTCCGGCCAGGCCCGTGCGCGTCGGACTGCTCGCCGCCCTCTGCGCCCTCGCCCTGGCGGGAGCGGCCGGCGCCTGGCTCGGCCCGCGCAGCTTCAGGGCCTACGAGGGCCATCGCGTCGCGACGCGCCTCGGCCCCACGGGGATCTACCAGAGGGTCGCCGGCGGCGGGGACGGGCAGCCCTCCGCCAGCCGCTCCTGGCTGCTGAGCGGCGCGGCGCCCCTGCGGCTCGAGGCGCGCGTCAGGCTCGCCGGCGACGACCCGAGCTGGCTGTGGTCGACGCGCGGACCCGCCGCGGTGACGCGCGGAAGCGAGCCCGGCGCCGCGCACGCGGTGCTGGGGGACGGGGGCGAGGTCCTCCGCTTCGCCGACCCCTACCTCCTGGCCGGGAGCGACGAGGTCAGGGGAGCGGTCACGTGGTCCGCCGCCGGAGCCGCGGAGGCCTGCGTCACCGTGAGCCTGCGCACGGGGGACAGGGTGCTGGGTCGGTCCGCACGCGAGTGCCTGGCGCCGGGGGCCGGCCCGCGCACCACGTCCCTGGTCGCGCCGGCCGTCCGCGCCGCGGCGCCGGTGGAGCTCGTCGTGAGCGGGACCGGCGAGCTGAACCTGGAAGGCGGGACCGTGGAGGTCAAGGGCGCCGTGTGGCGCAGCGTCGGTCCGCTGGGGCCGGGGTCGGTGCTCCTGACGCTCGACTGGCCCGGCAGGACCGAGCCCGCCCGCGCGCGCTTCACGCCCGGCGCCGACTGGACCGACGTGGCGATCGCGGTCCCGACGCCCGTCGACGCGCCCTTCGTCATCGCCCGCGTGCACCTGCCGCCCGGCGCCGCGGTCGACCTGGCCGGCGTGCGCCTCTCCGCGACCGAGGGGCCCGACCCGTCGCCGCCCCCGCCCACCAGGCAGGGCCTGTTCTTCGGCGGGCCCGTGACCCTGTCGCACGTCGCCGTGGCGCTCGCCACCGGCCTGGTGGCCGGCGGGGCGGGGCCCCGCGCCCTGCTCGTCGGAGCCGCCTCGCTCGGGGTCATCGGGCTGACGAGCGCCTCCCGCGGCGCGCTCCTTGCGGTCGGCGCCTGGGTCGTGCTGCTCCTGGGCTCGCGCCGTCCCCGGCGCCTCCTGCTGGCGGCCGTCGTGGCCCTGGCGGCGGGTCTCACCGCCTACCTCGTGCAGCTCGGCCGCGAGCCCGACCTCGCGAGCGCCGTCCCCCGGACGCAGATATGGACCACGGCGCTGGCGGCCGTGCGCGACCACCCGGTCCTCGGCCTGACCGGCGCCGGAGAGACCTTCGAGGCCTACGCCGCCGAGCGCGGGGCGCCGAGGTCCGTCGCGCACGCGCACGACCTGTGGCTGGACCTCGCCAGCCGCTACGGCGTCCTGGGGGGTCTGGCGGCGCTCGCCCTCGTGGTCGGGCTCGTGAGGTCGGCGTGGCGACGCGCCGGCGCGCGGGGCGCGATCGTCCTGCTGCCCGTGCTGGCCCTCAACGTCATCGACAGCACGCTCCTGCAGGGGCCGGTCCTCGTGGCGACCGTGCTGGCCGTGAACCTCCTCGGCGAGGCGCGCGCCGGCGAAGACGGCGCCCCGGCTCAGCCGGCGTCGCGAGACCAGTAGGCCCTGTGCCAGCTGAACCTCCTGCGCAGCGGCAGCGGCAGCAGCTCGTGGCGTCGGCCGAGGTGGAACGCCGTGAACTTCGTAGCGGCCTCGACGAGCACCCTCAGCGCGTCGGCCGCGGAGCCCTCCGCGAGGGCGTAGCTCAGCTGCC
This sequence comes from Trueperaceae bacterium, assembly GCA_036381035.1. NCBI lineage: Bacteria > Thermotogati > Deinococcota > Deinococci > Trueperales > Trueperaceae > Trueperaceae bacterium. The sequence goes on from DASVDQ010000021.1 coordinate 101,494, forward strand.
CGCGGACGAAGGACAGGCCGGCCGAGGTCGTCCCCACGCGGCGGAGCAGCCCCTCCGCCTGGGCGTGCGACACGCCGATGTCGAAGTTCCGCCGGAACTGCAGCGACAGCGGGTAGTCGTGCGAGTGGACCACCCGCGACTCGGCCACGTAGGCCACCTTGTGGCCGGCCGCCAGGAGCTTGGCGGCGTACTGCCCGTCCTCGTTGATGATCGTCCGCGTCGGGAACCCGCCGACGCTCTCGAACACCCGCCTGTCGGTGGCCGAGCTGACGTTCGAGAAGAACGTGGCCCGCACCCCCAGCCTGTCGGCGTCCGCGAGGGTCCTGACGTGCGAGGCGTCGGGGTAGTTGTGCAGGCGCGCGTACCGCTCGAGGACCGTCGCGTCGGGCCGCGGCAGCTGGCGCGAGAAGGAGGCGGCGGACGCGCCGGCGGCCACTGGGGCGACCAGTGCCTCGAGCCACTGCTCGTCGGCGGGCAGGGCGTCCTGGGTCAGGTAGACGAGGATCGACCCGGCGGCCAGGGAGGCGCCCAGGTTGCGCGTGCCGCCGTGGTCGAACTCCTCCCTCCTGATCTCGTGGACCCGCCAGCCGTAGCTCCGGCAGGTGGCGGCCGTGTCGTCAGTCGAGCTCGAGTCGACGACGACGACCTCGTCGGGTCGTCGGCGCTGGGCGTCGAGCGCCTCGCGCAGGGCCGGGAGGTGGGGCCCGGCGTTCAGGGTGGGGATGATCAGGGAGACCTTGTGCATGGTCGAAGCGTCGAGGGGCGCCCGCGAGACTATGCGCGTCTGTGAGAAGACTCAAGAAGCGGGGCTAGACTTGCCCCCGATGGCCACGCGAGCCAATCCTAACTCCAGCAAGAGTATCGCCTTCCTCGCCGGGGTCGGTTTCGCGGCGGTGCCCGCGGCCGGACCGTTCCTGGCCCTGCTCGCCTGGCTGAACCGCCGCCTCCAGCTCCAGAGGGCCGACCAGCTGTGGTGGTCCGCCGCCGCGCTCCTCGCCGCCCCGCTGCTGCTCACCGGCCACGCCGTCGCCGCCGCCGAGACGGTGGCGCAGGTCCTCGCCGCCTGGCTGCTGTTCCGCTCCGCCACGGCGCTCCGCGAGCGGCTGGCGCCGCACGGGCTCGCCGACGTCATCGGCGCCGGGCTCGTCGTCGGGCTGGGCATCGCGTTCCTGGTGGGCCTGCGCCAGCTCGACGGCTTCCGCTGGGAGACGGCCCGCACGCCACTAGACGCCATCACCTGGCAGTCGCACCCGGCCACGTTCGGGCACATGATGGTGGTCCTCGCTGCGCTCGTCGCGATCACGGTGCCGTCGCCGCGCCTGCGCGTCGTCTCGCTGGCGCTGGGCGCCGCCGGCGTGGTCCTCTCCGGCGCGCGCGAGGCGATGTTCGCCTGGCTCCTCGTGGCGGTGCTGCTGCGCTTCGTGGGGCGTAAGGGCACGGCGGGCACCCGCTTCGCCGAGTGGACGCTCGTGGGCGTCATGTTCCTGCTCGCCTCCGGCGTCCTCTCGCCCGTGGGCGTCGGCCGCACCGGCTTCCTCACCGCGTTCCAGCCCGCGCCGGCCGAGGCGAACCTCTTCCGCGGCACCGAGGTCGCCGACGGCGACTGGTGGCTGCCGCTCGGCGTCACGTACTCCGGCTCGACGCTGGAGGTCGAGGGCGTGCTGCGCTCGGCGATCATCGTCACCAAGCGCTCCGAGGACAACTGGTCGCGTCTGCAGCAGGTCGTGATGCTCGAGCCCGGCCAGACGTACACGCTCAGCGCCGTGCTGAGGCCGCTGGCCGAGGCCCGGCCCGGCTTCGACGGCTGGGGCATGCAGCAGGGCGACGCCGGCGCCGTCCACCTGGGGACGACGCTGGCCGAGGGCGCCCACGACGCGAGGGCCACCGGCCCGCTGGCCATCCTCTCCGCGAGCGCGGTCGAGCTCGCGGACGGCATGACGCGCGCCCAGGTGACCTTCCGCTACGACGGCGAGCACCCCCTCGCCTGGTACGTGGGCGTGGTGCCCGACCGCTCGAACCTCACGAACGTGAGCACGGCCTTCGCCGAGCTGCAGCTCACCGCCACCGACGCGCCGCTGCCGTACGTCCCGGGGCGCGCCGAGCGCGGCGTCGCCTCGCTGCGCGCCTCGCGCTACCCCATCTGGCGCGACGCCCTCACGGCGATAGGCGCCAGGCCCCTGCTCGGCTGGGGCCCGGGCGGCCTGCCGGCGGCGGTCCACGAGCTCGAGGGCGAGCAGGCGCGCCTGCGCCCGGTGGCCGTCCACGCCCACAACATGGCCCTGGCCGTGTGGGTCGAGCGCGGCGCCGTGGGCCTCGCGGGCCTCGGGGTCCTCTTCGTCGCGCTGGCCCTGCGCGCCGTCCAGCAGCGGGACCGCACCGCTGCGGTGGTGCTCCTCGGCGTGGTGGTCCTCAACGCCCTCGACGCGACGCTGCTCACGGGCGCCCTCATCTACCCCCTGGCCGCGGTGCTGGGCTGGCGGGCCGTGGGCAGCAGGGCGTTCGCCCAGGCGGAGACGGGGGTGCTGAGCGCCGCCGGCGTGAGGGTCGCGCTCGCGCTGGGTGACGCGGTGGCCGGCGCCCTGTCCATCGCCCTGGGGCTGCTGGCGGCCGAGGGCGGGACCGGCGTCTTCACGTCCGCCCTCGCCTACGCGACGCTGGCCTGGCCCCTCGTGGGCGTCCTCACCGGGCACTACCCGGCGTACGGGCGGCCCAGCCACCTCGAGCTCGCCGGCTCGGTGAACGTGGGCGCCATGGGCTCGCTGCTCGTGGCGGGCGCCTCGGTGCTGCTGCCGGCGGTCGAGCTCTCGGCCGGCACCCTGGCCGTCACCCTGGCCGCCAGCGTGGTGCTGGCGCCGGGTCTGCGCGCCCTCGTGAAGGCCGCTCTGCGCGGCCTCCACCTGTGGGGGCGAGCCGTCGTCGTCCTCGGCACCGGGCCGGCGGCGGCCCGCACGGCGCGTCACCTCGCCGCCCACCCCGGCCTCGGCCTGCACCCCGTGGCCGCCTTCGGCGACAGCGGCTGGGACCTGGAGCGTCCGCCCGTCACGGGGCGCCTCGAGCACGCCTGGCGCTACGTCAGGGACAACAACATCAGGCACGCGATCGTGGCGCCCGCGGCCGCGCGCCGGCTCGCGTTCGACGAGGTGCTGCGGCGCGCCGACAGGCAGCTCCGCTACGTCCAGTACCTGCCCGACCTCGGCGACCTGCCGGCCAGCTCGGTCACGGCGGCGCCGCTCGGGTCGTCGGTCGCGCTCGAGGTCACGAACCAGCTCGCCTCGCCCACGAACAGGGCCGTGAAGCGCGCTATCGACCTGTTCCTGGCCACCCTGCTGCTCGCCGTCCTCGCCCTGCCGCTGGCGCTCGTGGCCCTGCTGGTGGTCCTCGACTCGCGCGGCTCGCCGTTCCACCTGTCTCCGCGCGTGGGGCGCGGCGGCAAGCCGTTCGACTGCCTGAAGTTCAGGACCATGCACGTGGACGCCGAGAGCCGCCTGGAGCGCCTCCTCGACGAGGACCCCGCGGCCCGCGAGGAGTACGCCCGCTACCGCAAGCTCACGAACGACCCGCGCGTGACCCGCGTGGGCCGCGTCCTGCGCCGCCTCTCGCTCGACGAGTTCCCGCAGCTCGTGAACGTGATCCTCGGCCACATGAGCCTGGTGGGCCCCCGGCCCTACCTGGTCAGGGAGCTCGAGGACATGGGCCCCGAGCGGGAGCTGATCTTCCTCGCCCGCCCCGGCATGACGGGCTACTGGCAGGTGGAGGGGCGCAACGACTTCAGCTTCGAGGAGCGCCAGGCGATGGAGGCGCACTACGTGCGCAACTGGTCGGTGTGGTGGGACCTCGAGATCCTGCTGCGCACGCCCCTGGTCATGCTCTCGCCCAACGGCAAGTAGGGCGCGGGTCCACCGGCAGCGTCCCGCAGCGCGCATGAGGGCGCTCTCACGGGCGCGGGCACGGGTCCCGGTCCGGCGGCGTTAGACTCACCAGCGTGCCCGCAGTGAAGACCGGCCCCGTGGTGGCCGAGGAGCCGGAGGCCGCGCCGACGCCCCCCGGGTCACCAGCCGCGGAGCCCGCCCGCGGCGGCGACGGCTCTCGCGCCAGGGCGGCCCGGCGCACCCTGAGGGCGTTCAACGCGCTCACGCGGCCGCTCTACTGGCTCTACGAGCGGCGGCTCGTCAGCGCCATACGCGCCGGCGGCAGGGTGCCGCGGCACATCGGCATCATCATGGACGGCAACAGGCGCTTCGCGCGGGCCGTGGGCCTCGACGTCAAGGCCGGCCACGACCACGGCGCCGACAAGGCGCGGGAGGTCCTCGACTGGTGCCTCGAGCTCGGCATCGAGCACGTGACGCTGTGGGGCTTCTCGACGGACAACAGGGGCCGCGCGCCCGACGAGGTGGCCCACCTCCACGCCCTGTTCGCGCAGCAGGCGCGCGACCTGCTGAGCGACGCGAAGCTGCACGCCAACCGCGTGCGCGTGAAGGTCATCGGCGACACCTCCGACTTCCCCGACGACGCCAAGGAGGCGCTGCGGGCGATGGAGGAGGCGACGGAGGGCTACGACAACCTCCACGTGAACGTCGCGCTCGGCTACGGGGGCCGCGAGGAGATCATCGACGCGGTGAACGCCCTGCTGCGCGCTCGCCTCGCCGCCGGGGAGACGCTGGAGAGCGTCGCCGGCAACGTGCGCGCCGAGGACCTCACGGAGCACCTCTACACTGCCGGCATGCCGGACCCCGACTTCGTGATACGCACCTCTGGCGAGGTGAGGCTCTCCGGGTTCATGCCGTGGCAGACGGCCTACAGCGAGTTCTACTTCTGCGACGCCAACTGGCCGGAGTTCCGCAAGGTCGACTTCCTGCGGGCGGTCAGGGACTTCCAGGCGCGCGAGAGGCGGTACGGAAGGTGAAGGCAGGCGACGACACGCCGGGCGAGCCGGGGACCATACCCGGCTTCCGCGCGGTGGTCATGGCGGGCGGTCAGGGCCAGCGCTTCTGGCCGCTCTCCACCCCCGAGAGGCCCAAGCAGTTCCTCGACCTCGGCCGCGCGGGACGCACGCTGATCCAGCAGACCTACGACAGGGTGCTGCCGCTGGCGGGCTCGCCGGCGAACGTCTACGTGGCGACGGCCCGCAAGTACGTGGGGCTCGTCTGCGAGCAGCTCCCCGACGTGCCCGTCGAGAACCTCCTGGTCGAGCCCACGCCGCGCGACTCCGCCCCGGCGGTCGCGCTCGCCTGCCTGACCATCGCCCAGCGGGACGGCGACGTCGTGACCGGCTTCTTCTCCTCCGACCACCGCGTGGGACCGGGCTTCCACGAGGCGATACGCTCCGCCGCCCAGGTCGCCGCGGCGACGGGCGGCCTCGTCACGGTGGGCATCACGCCCACCCGCCCCGCCACCGGCTACGGCTACATCGAGGCCGGCGAGACCGAGGGGCCGGCCCTGCGCGTGCGTCGCTTCGTCGAGAAGCCCAGCGCCCGCACCGCCGAGGCCTACCTCGCCGCCGGCGGCTACCTGTGGAACGCCGGCATCTTCGTGTGGCGCGTCCACGCAGCGCTGGCCGAGCTCGACCGCCACGCCCCCGACCTGATGGTGCCGCTGCGTGACGCCTTCGATGCCGGCAGGGTGGCCGAGGCGTTCCCCGACCTGCCGCGCATCTCGATCGACTACGCGCTCATGGAGCGCACCGACAGGGCCTACGTCGTGCCGGGACGCTTCGAGTGGGACGACATCGGCGACTGGATGGCGCTCGAGCGCCTGCTGGAGGGCGACGGCACGAACACGGTCGTGGGCAGGCACGTGGGCCGCGACGCCTCGGGCAACATCGTCTACACCGAGGACGACGGCGACGTGGTCGTGACCCTCGGCGTCCACGACCTCGTGATCGTGAAGCGCGGCCACGCGCTGCTGCTGGTCCACAAGGACCGCGTGCAGGAGATCAAGGAGCTGCTGGCCGACGAGCGCCTGTCGGGCCTGCTCGAGGAGCCGGTCGGCAGGGGCTGAGGCCGTCAGAACAGGCTCGAGACGTCCACCTCTCCCTTCGGCTCCACGTAGGCCGTGTCCATCTGCGCCAGCTGCAGCCTGCCGGAGACGTCGTCGTTGACGGCGTGCCAGTAGGTGTAGCCCTCGATGACCCAGATGCCCGACTCGCGCGCGCCGTTGCCCGAGCCCTTCACGCCGCCGAAGGGCATGTGCGCCTCGGCGCCGACTGTCGTGTTGTTGATCGAGGACATGCCGGCCTCGATGTTCTCCTTGAAGTGGTGCGCCCACTCGCGGTCGTTCGTGTAGATCGCGCTGGAGAGGCCGTAGTCCACGGAGTTCGCGACCCGCACCGCCTCCTCGATGCCGTCGACCCTCACGAGGTTGATCGTGGGGCCGAACACCTCGGTCTGGAAGATCCTCATGCCGGGCCTCACGCCCTCCCACACGGTCGGCCAGCCGTAGTAGGCGGCGTCGGGGTCGCCCACGAAGCCGGCCGGCGCGTTGCCGGGCGCGATGCGGCCCCGGCCGTAGAGCAACGTGGCGCCGTCCTCCCGTCCCCAGTCGTAGTGCTCGAGCCACCGCCGGAAGAAGCGCTCGTTGATGAAGGGGCCGTACAGGACGTCCTCGTGCTCGTTGGGGTCGCCGATCCTGATGGCCTCGACGCGCTCGAGGAACCGGCGCTTGAACTCGTCGTAGACGGGGGCGTCGACGATGAGGTTGCCGGCCGAGGTGCAGCGCTGACCGCCGGTGCCGAACGCCGAGAAGACGGCGCCCTCCACGGCGTTGTCGAGGTCGGCGTCGCGCATGACGATGAGGGGGTTCTTGCCGCCCAGCTCCAGGGTGGGGTGCAGCAGGTTGCGCCCGGCGATCTCGCCGATGCGCCGGCCCACCGCCGTGCTGCCCGTGAACGCGAACTTGTCGAGGCGACCCTCGTCCATCATGTCGACGAGGAACTCGCCGGCAGCGCCGGCGCCGCCGCCGAAGACGACGTTGAGCACGCCCGCCGGCACGCCGGCCTCCTCGAAGAGCTTGGCGAAGGCGTAGGCGACAGCTGGGGCGTCCTCGGACGGCTTCCACACGACGGTGTTGCCGGTGAGGAGCGCCGGCACGATCTTCCACGACGGCACGGCGATGGGGAAGTTGCCGGCCGTGACGATGCCGACGACGCCCAGCGGCCGGCGGTAGGTGTTGAGCTCCTTGCGCGGCATCTCGGAAGGCACGGTCTGGCCGTAGAGCCTGCGTCCCTCCGACTGGAAGAAGTGGCAGGTGTCGATGGCCTCCTGCACGCTGCCGCGCGCCTCCTTGAGCGTCTTGCCCATCTCGCGCGTCACCAGCCGGGAGAGCGACTCCTTCTCGCGCTCCAGCGCCTTGCCGAGCTGCCCGATGAGCTGGCCGCGGATCGGCGCGGGCGTGCGCGACCACGTCCTGAACGCCTCGCAGGCGGCCTCGCACGCCTCCCTCACCTGGTCCTTGGTGGCCTCGGGGAAGTGCCCCACGACGTCGGACAGTCGGCTCGCGTTGCGGGAGGCGAAGGTGCCCTCGCTGGGCACGCTGCGCCAGCCTATGAGGTTACCGTAGGTCTTGGCGGCGCCGGCCGCGGGCGCCTCGGTTGCCGTCTCGGTCATGATCCGCACGATACCACCGGGTCCCCGCGGGCCCGTCGCGCGGTTCGACCCGTCCAGGACGGCGCGTTCTCGGCGCTCATGGCGGGACGGGGCACCGGCGTTATGCTGCCTCGACCTTTAATCCGGTCCAGTGAGGCCGGGAAGGAGGGCCATGCCCGAGACAGCTGACCTCACCCTGAAGTCGCAGATCATGTCCCCGGCCGAGTTCGGCCGGGCCCTCAAGCGCATCGCCCACGAAGTGATCGAGCGCAACAAGGGCGCGGGCGACGTGGCGCTCGTGGGCATACACACCCGCGGCGTGCCGCTCGCCGAGCGCCTGGCCGGCCTCATCGAGCTCTTCGAGGGCACGAGGCCGCCCGTCGGCAAGCTCGACATCACGCTCTACCGCGACGACCTCACCGAGATCTCGCTGCAGCCCGTCGTGAAGCGCACCGAGGTGGACTTCGACGTCCACGGCGCGAAGATCGTGCTCGTCGACGACGTGATCTACACCGGCCGCACGGCGAGGGCCGCCCTCGACGCGATCATCGACATGGGGCGCCCCGCGGCGATCCAGTACGCGGTCATGGTCGACCGCGGCCACCGCGAGCTGCCGATCCGCGCCGACTACGTCGGGAAGAACGTGCCGACGAGCCGCTCCGAGATCGTCCACGTGCGCGTGCAGGAGGTCGACGGCGAGGACGGGGTCGAGCTGTGGGAGCGCCAGGCGTGATCGGCGCCGCCGCGCAGGTACCCCCGCCGACCCCGCCGGCCGCGGTCGCCAGGCGCCACCGCCACCTCCTCGACTTCGAGGGCTGGACGGCCGAGGACGTCGCGTCGCTGCTGGAGACGGCCGAGGTGATGGCGCAGGTGCTCACCCGCCCCGTGAAGCGGGTGCCGGCGCTGCAGGGCTACACGGTCGCCACGCTCTTCTTCGAGGAGAGCACGCGCACGCGCCTCTCCTTCGAGCGCGCCGCCAGGGCCCAGTCGGCCGACGTGATCTCGTTCGCCGCCGGCTCCTCGAGCCTCAAGAAGGGCGAGAGCGTCCGCGACACCCTGCGCACGATCGAGCAGCTGCAGGCCGACCTCTACGTCGTGCGGCACCCGTCGGCCGGCGTGCCGCACCAGCTCGCGCGCTGGACCGCCGGCGCGGTCGTCAACGCCGGCGACGGGCGCCACGCCCACCCCACGCAGGCGCTCCTGGACGCCTACACGCTGCGGGCCGCGCTCACCGAGGCGGGCCTGCCGCCCGCGGAGCGCGCCAGGCCGTTCGCCGGGCGGCGGCTCGCCATCGTCGGCGACGTCGAGCACTCGCGCGTGGCCCGCTCGAACGCCGAGCTGTTCACGCTCCTCGGCGGGGAGGTCGTGCTGTGCGGTCCGGCCGCGCTGCTCCCCCGCGAGCTCTCGAGGCTCCCCGGCGTGCACCTGACCACCGACCTGGACGAGGCGGCCCGCGACGCCGACGCGCTCATGGCCCTGCGCATACAGCGCGAGCGCCTGGGCCCGCGGCGGCTGCCGTCGCTGGCCGAGTACGTGGCCCGCTACCAGCTCCGCGAGCGCCACCTCGAGGTCGCCGAGCCGCACGCCTTCGTGATGCACCCGGGCCCAATCAACCGCGACGTCGAGGTGAGCAGCGAGCTCGCCGACGGACCGCGCAGCCTCGTCGAGCGCCAGGTCGCCAGCGGGGTGCCGGTGAGGATGGCCGTGCTCTACGCGCTCCTGGTGGGCAAGCGATGAGGCTCGCCCTGAGAGGCGGTCGCCTGCTGGACGGGGCGGGCGACCGCGGCGTCCACGACCTCTACGTGCGCGACGGGGTCATAGAGGGGCTCGACCTCGGGGGCGAGGTGGACCTCGACGTCGACGCCGCGGGCCGGGTCGTCACCCCGGCGTTCCTCGACCTCCACGCCCACCTGCGCGACCCCGGCCAGGAGGTCAAGGAGGACCTCGCCAGCGGCCTGGCCGCGGCCGCGGCCGGCGGGTACGGGACCGTCGTCTCGATGGCGAACACCGACCCCGTCGTCGACGACCCGGGGATCGTCGCCGACCTGGTCGCGCGCGCCGCGCGCGTGGAGGGCGCCAGGCTCAGGCCGGCGGCGGCGATCAGCAAGGGCCTGCGCGGCGAGGAGCTGACGGACCTGGCGGCGCTCAAGGCCGCCGGCGCGGTCATGGTCACCGACGACGGCGTGCCCGTCGCCGACTCGCGGCTCTTCCGCAGCGCCTGCGAGTACGCCGCCGCGCTGGGCCTCATCGTCCAGACCCACTCCGAGGACCCGTCGCTGCGCGACGGCGGGGTCATGAACGAGGGGGCGGTCAGCCAGCGGCTCGGCCTGCCGGGCAACCCTGACGCGTCCGAGGCCGTGATGGTCTTCCGCGACGGCGAGGTCGCCAGGCTCACGGGCGCGCGCGTCCACCTGGCGCACGTGAGCTCGCGGCGCGGGCTCGAGGTCGCGCGCTGGCTGAAGGCCGGCGGCGCGCCCGTCACCGTGGAGGTCACGCCGCACCACCTGACGCTCACCGACGAGTGCCTGAGGAGCTTCGATCCCGTCTACAAGGTCGCGCCGCCGCTGCGCACCGCGGCCGACGTGGAGGCCCTGCGCGCGGGCCTCGTCGACGGCGCCGTCGACTCGATCGGCACCGACCACGCGCCGCACACGCTGGCCGAGAAGCAGCAGGACATGCTGAGCGCGCCGTTCGGCATCGCGAACCTCGAGGTGGCGTTCCCGCTGCTCTACACGCGTCTCGTCGCCACGGGGAGCCTCCCGCTCGAACGCCTGCTGTGGCTGCTGCAGGACGGCCCGGCGCGCGTGATGGGCTGGCCCGCGCCGCGCCTCGAGCCGGGCGCACCGGCGGACCTGACGGTCCTCGACCTCGAGGCCGAGCGCGAGGTCGACGGCACGCGCTTCAAGAGCAAGGCCAAGCACACGCCCTGGCAGGGCGAGGCGCTGAGGGGCTGGCCCGTGGCCACCGTGGTGGCCGGCAGGCTCGTGCACGGGGAGGGGTAGAGCCGCCCGCGCCTCGGCCTGAGACCGGCTACACTCGCGAGCCCCGCGCACGGGCTTAGAATCGTTTCATGACGCCGGCCTACGACGCCACTACGACCCGCGTCGCGGCGCCGCAGGAGCTGCCACCGCCCCAGGCGCAGCCCGCGGCGGAGGCCCTGCTGCTGCCGCAGCACGACCTCGGGCGCGGCATCACGCTGTCGGCCGGCGAGACCCTCTACCGCGAGGGCGACGAGGTCGAGTCCGCCTACCTCGTGGCGTCGGGCCTGCTGGCGCTGGCGGTCGGCTCGGGCCGCGGCCGCGAGCGCGTCGTCGACCTCGCCGGACCGGGCGACGTCGTCGGGGCCCTCTCCGGGCACCAGGTCAGGTACCTCGACACCGCCACGGCCCTGGGGCCCGACACGCGCGTCGTCGCCGTGCCCCTGGGGCCGGGCTCCGACGCCGCCAGGGACCTGGTCGACAGGGCCGCCGCCCGGCGGCTCGAGCGCCTCACCGAGCAGCTCGAGGAGGAGGGCGCCCCGGTCGCCGCGCGCGTGGCCACCGCGTTCGCCCGCCTGGCCGAGCGGTTCGGGCAGGAGGTGGCCGACGGCATGGTCCGCCTCACGCTGCCGCTGACGCACGACACCCTCGCCGGGCTCGTCGGCGCCGCGCGCGAGACGACGAGCGCGGCCGTGCAGCAGCTGCGCCGCGCCGGCCTCATCGCCGGCACGCGCGGGCGCTACCTCGTGCTGCCGCGCGCCCTGCGCGCTTTCGCGCAGGAGTCCTCCCTCAACTGAGGGCAGGTCCTCCCGACCGACGAAGCTCCCCGCTGGCGGCGGACGCGGCGGGCCCTGCGCGCCTCGCCCGACCTAGAGCTCCCGGAGCAGGCGCGGCAGGTCGCGCCCGAGGCTCCTGACGGCGTCGGAGCCGTAGACGTACCGCAGGCGCCCCTCGCGGTCGAGAACGGACACGTACTCGGTGTGGACGGTCTCCACGCCCGCGCCGCCGTAGCCCACGAAGAACGCCTTGGCGGCCTCCGCCACCTGCGAGTTCGCCCCGGTGAGGCCGATGAACGCGGGGTTGAACCGCTCGACGAAGGCACCCACCACCTCGGGCGTGTCGTACTCGGGGTCGACGCTGACCATGACGACCTTCAGGTCGTCCGGCTCGCCGACGGCCTCGTAGGCGCTGGAGAGCTGCGCCATCGTGAGCGGGCACACGTCGGGGCAGCGGGTGAAGCCGAAGAACACGAGCGTGACGTGGCCGCGCAGGTCGTCGGCGAGGTGGAACTCGTCGCCGTCCTGGTCGACGAGCGTGAGGCCGGAGATGCTCACGGGGTCCCGCAGCGCCGTGCCGGCGGGCTCCGGCCGCGGGCGCAGCCAGGCGCCCAGCAGGTAGGCTCCGGCCCCGGCCGCGACGAGCAGGGCGAAGGTGAGGAAGAAGCGCGCGGGACCTCTCACGCGGGCCAGCATAGCCCCGGCCCTAGCGCGTCCCCGGGGCCGCATGAGACCGTGCCGGCCGTCCCGGCGCCGCCAGGACCGGCCGCCGAAGCGCCGCCGCCGGTGAGCGGGCGCAGGGCCCCGGACGTCCGGCGCGCGACTCGCCGCCGCGCGCCGGCCGGCTGACGGCTACTCCCCCGCCTCGATCATCTCGAAGAACGCCTCGGCGACGCGCGGGTCGAAGCGCGTGCCCACGCCCTCCCTGATGTGGGCCAGCGCCTCCTCGCGCGTCCACGCCCGGCGGTAGGGACGGTCCGACGTGAGCGCGTCGAACACGTCGACGATCGCGAAGATGCGCGCCGCCAGCGGGATCTCCTCGCCCTTGAGCCCGCGCGGGTAGCCGGTGCCGTCCCAGCGCTCGTGGTGGGCGTAGGGGATGTCGAGGGCGGGCCTGAGGAACTCGATCGGCCCCAGGAGCTCGTAGGCGTAGACGGGGTGGCGCTTCATGATCTCGAACTCCTCCTCGGTGAGCGGGCCGCGCTTGAGGAGTATCGAGTCGGGTATGCCCATCTTGCCGATGTCGTGGAGCAGCGCGCCGCGCTGGACGTGCACGAGCTCCTCGGCCGACATGCCCAGGCGCCGCGCCAGGCGCACCGTCATGTCCGTCACGCGCTTGCTGTGGCCGGCGGTGTCCTCGTCCTTGAGGTCGAGGGCGTTCGCCCAGCCGGCGATCGTGCGGTCGTAGGCGCGCTGCAGCTCCACGTTCGAGCGCTCCAGCGAGCGCAGCAGCTGGGCGTTCTCGATCGCGATGGCGCCCTGGTCGGCGTAGGTCTCGAGGAACTCGAGCCACTCGTCGTTGGGCACGAGCGTCTCCTTCGAGTAGAGCTCGATCACGCCCTGGAGCTGGCCCTTCGCGAACATCGGCACGGCCATGTAGCTGGCGAAGCCTTCCTGCTGCGCCTCCGCCACGGCCGCGCCCTTCTGGGCCTCCTGCTTGAGCTCGGGCAGGAAGATCGAGCGCTGCTCCAGCGCCGCGCGCCCCGCCGGTCCGTCCCCCAGGGCCAGCCGCAGGCGCTGCCTGAGCTCGCCCGTGAAGCCGCGTCCGACGGCCGGCCGCAGCACCTGGCCGGCCGGCTCGTAGAGGAGCACGGCCACGGCGTCCACGCCCAGGTCCTGCACGAGCTGGTCCATGAAGATGTCGAGCACCAGCCTGACGTCGACGGAGTTCGTGATCGCCATGTCGATGCGCCGCAGCGACTGCACGTGGTCGAGGCGGCGCTTCAGCTCCTCGTTGAGGTTCTGGATCTTCTCCATCGCCCGCACGCGGTCGCTGATGTCGCGGAAGTTCAGCACGTACGCCCGCACGTCCGGGTCCTCGAGCAGGTTCGTGACGGTGCCCTCGAGCCAGCGCCAGTCGCCGCGCGCGTCGCGGCAGCGGAAGCGCAGGCTCTCGGTGGCGCCCGGCATCGCCTCGGCCATGTCGAGCGCGTCGAGGAGCGCGTCGCGGTCGTCGGCGTGGACGAGGTCGGTGCGGTCGAGCCCCACGAACTCATCGGCGGGGTACCCGAGCATGTTCACGACGGCGCCGCTCACCGAGCGTACGCGCCTGTCGCGACCGAGGAGCACGACGCCCTCGAGGCTCTTCTCGAAGATCGCGCGGTAGTACGCCTCGCTGACCCGCAGGCGCTGGGCCGACTCCTCGCGCTCGGTGACGTCGCGGACGTTGAGCACGATGCCGCGGACGTCGGGGTCGTCGCGCAGGTCGGTGCCGACGGCCTCGATCCAGCGCCACTCGCCCCGCACCCGGTAGCGGAAGCGCGACACGCGCGGCGGGCTCTGCGGCGTGGAGCCGGCGCGCGAGGCCTTCAGCTCGCGCATGTCCTCCTCCACGCGCGCGCGGTCGCGCGGGTGCACGACGCGCCAGAGCTGCGACTCGGTGAACACCGGCTGGTGCACGCCCAGCCTGACGATCGAAGGGGAGACGAAGCTCACGCCGCCGAGGCCGTCGAGGACGATCGTGACGTCGGAGGAGTGCTTGACGAGCGCCATGAACCGCCGCTCGCTGCGCTCGAGCGCCTGCTCGGCCGAGCGGGTGACGGTGGTGTCGCGGCACAGCAGCAGCGTGGCGCCGTCGTCGAGGCGCCGCGCCAGCATCTCCACCGGCACGAAGCCCCCGTCGCGCCGCTCCAGCTCGACCTCCAGCCGCAGCGGCTCGTCGGCGTCCTGCACCTCCAGCAGCGCCAGCAGCGGCGACCCCATGGGCACCAGCTCGGCGAGCGGCAGGCCCAGCAGCTCGCCGCGGCGGGCGCCCAGTGCGAGCTCGGCGCGCGGGTTGCAGTCGATGACCCTGTCGTCGGCGGACAGCACGAAGACGGCCTCGCTGGTGTGCTCCAGCATCTCCTGGAGCAGCCGCAGCGCGCGGTTCGCGGCGCTGACCGACTCGGTCTGCTTGTCGGGTGCCAGCTTGCCCGTCCCCACGTTCAGCCCTCCGCGGGACCGGGCGCGCCCTCTGCGCCGGGTCCGCGGGCGCGATCGGCGGCCGTCGCCACGAGGGAAGTCACCGTCACAGGATAAGAGGTGGCCCGCGCCACGGGCTGATGAACTTGCCACTACGACGCGTCCCGCAAGTCGTCGGGCCCGTCTCCGGACGGGTCGTGGCCCGTCCGCGGGCGGCGCGGTGGGCACGACGACCGGGCCGGCCGCGGGCGTCCCGCTGACGCAGGCTGTGCGCCGCTCGCTTGCACCCACGCGGTCCGGCGTGCACTATGTTCCCACGCGAGCTTCGGGCGCTTGCTCCTCGGCCCCTCGGGGCCGCGAGTGGGACCTGGGCCGGCCGTCCTGCTTCCTCCGTTCCACACCTCCCGACCTCCACCGACCCGCGCAGGTCGACTCGCTCCTTCTCGCCTTCGACACGATGGCGCGGGGTGTCCGTGGCGCGGCTCGCCGCGACCGCGGAGAGGAGATGGTAGGCGCTGGGACACGAAGTAGACGCCACGCTGCTCCACGGGACCTGGCTGCACCTCCACGAGGAGGACGGCGAGGGCCTGGTGTTCCTCCGCCGCGGCGCCGACCTCCCGCCGTCGCGCGGTCGCACCGTCCTGACGTTCCGCGAGGACGGCGGCCTCGACGTCGGAGCTCCCGGGCCTGACGACCGCCCTCGCGACGCCGCCGGCACGTGGCGGCTGGAGGGCGACCTGCTGACCATCGAGGCCCCGGTGCTAGGCGGCACCTACCGCGTGGTGGTCGCGAGCCAGGAGAGGCTCGTGATCCGCAGACAGGAGTAGGGGGAGGGAGGCGGCGATGGCGGAAGACCAGCAGACCATGCGGCGCGAGTGCGGCACGATGGAGGTGCACGAGAGGCTACTCCGCCAGGTGCCGGGCTACGCGGAGGCTCGTTCGAGGGCCGAGAACTACGCCCTGCGCGCGGCGGTCCTGCCGCAGATGGCCAGGGAGGGCTGCACCACGATCCCCGTCGTGGTCCACGTGGTGCACAAGACGCCCGCGCAGAACATCTCCGACGCCCAGATCCACAGCCAGATCGCCGTCCTCAACGACGACTTCCGCATGCGGAACGCCGACCTGTCGACGGCCCCCGCGCCGTTCGCGGCCGTCGCCGGCGACGCGCGCCTGAGCTTCGAGCTGGCGACGACGGACCCGGACGGCAACCCCACCGACGGCATCGTGAGGGTGAGGACCGACAAGTCGGAGTTCTCCACCGTCGCCGACGACATCAAGTTCTCCGCCCAGGGCGGCTCCGACGCCTGGCCCGCCGACAGGTACCTGAACATCTGGGTCGCCCCGAGGATCGTGGGCTCCGGCGGCCAGAACGTGCTGGGCTACGCCCAGTTCCCCGGCGGGCCTCCCCAGACCGACGGCGTGGTGATCCTCCACAGCGCCTTCGGCACCACGGGGACCGCCGCGGCGCCGTTCGACCGCGGGCGCACTGCCACCCACGAGATCGGCCACTGGCTGAACCTGAGGCACATCTGGGGCGACGACGGCACCGGCTGCGCCGGCAGCGACTTCGTGTCCGACACGCCCAACCAGGGCGGCCCGAACTACGGGGTCCCGACGTTCCCGCGCATCAGCTGCGGCAACGGCCCCAACGGCGACATGTTCGTCAACTACATGGACTACGTCGACGACGCGGCGATGGTCATGTTCACGGCCGAGCAGGTCGTGCGCATGCAGGCCGCCCTCGACAGCAGCCGCAGCACGATCGGCGAGACGCGCCCGTGCCTGAAGGTCCCCGTCAAGGACCACCCCAAGGACCCCATCAAGGAGCACCCCAAGGACCTGCCGAAGGAGTTCTCCAAGGACCCGCCCAAGGAACATCCCAAGGACCTCCCGAAGGACCCCTTCAAGGAGCACCCGAAGGACCTCCCCAAGGAGTTCCCGAAGGACCTGCCGAAGGACCTGCCCAAGGACCTCCACAAGGAGCCGACGAAGGAGCTCCCGAAGGACCCCCCCAAGGAGCTGCCCAAGGACTTCAGCAAGGACCCGCCGAAGGACCTGCCCAAGGAGGTCTTCAAGGAGTTCCCCAAGGACCCGCCCAAGGAGCTCATCAAGGAGTTCCCGAAGGACGGGATCAAGGACTTCAAGGAGGGTCCAGTCGACCCGCAGAAGCCGCCCATCGCCGACGGGCCCAAGAACGTGTTCGACCCGCCGAAGGGCCTCATGGAGCCGCCGATCGACCTCGGTCCCGGCAACCTGCCCTTCGTGCTCGGCACGGGCACCGCGGCCGCGGCGGGGGCGCGGGGCGGCGGGGCGCAGCAGAGGGCGGCCCTGCTGGCCGCGTACACGGAGCTGCTGGCCCAGTACGCGCGCCTGCACGCCGCCGGCATGCTGGACGCCTCCGGCATGGCCGCGTGGCAGCAGGCCGCGGCCGCCTACCAGCAGCTCATCGGGAGCTGAGCGCTACGAGGTGAGAGTTGATCCTCATCGTCAGCTACCCGAGCTACGACCACGTCGAGCGGGTCGTCGAGCACCTCACGCGGCCCTGGGCGCTCTTCGACACGGGCTCGTTCCCCGCGCGCGCGAGCCTCGCCGTGAGCGTCAAGGAGTGCTGCGAGGGCCTCCTGCTCACGACCGAGGGCGGCGAGGTCATCGACCTCGCCAGGGTGGGCGCCGTGTGGCACCGCCGCATCAGCCCGCTCGGGCTCGACGGGTCGCTCACCGACCCGACGGGCCGGCTGTTCGCCTGGTCGGAGTCGAACGAGGCGCTGCTGGGCCTGTGGTACTCGCTGCACTGCTACTGGATGAACCCGCCCCTGGCGGACGAGGTCGGCCAGCGCAAGGTGCGCCAGCTCCAGCTCGCGCGGTCCGTGGGCCTCGCGGTCCCCGAGACGCTCATCACGAACGACCCGGCCCGCGCCCGCGAGTTCGTCGCCGCTCACGCCGGGGGCGGCGTGGTGCGCAAGGCGTTCCGGAACATCGCCGAGGCGCCGCGGGAGACGAGCCTGGTGAGCGAGGCCGACCTGCGGCTCATCGACACGGTGCGCTTCGCGCCCGTGATCTTCCAGCGCTACGTGCCGGCGGACCTCGACCTGCGCGTCACCTACGTCGACGGCGAGCTGTTCCCCGCGGCGATCCGCTCCGGCCCCGAGTACCGGACCGACTACCGCCTGGGCGTCGGGCGCGCCGACGTGTTCCCCTACGAGCTGCCGGACGACGTCGCCGCGAGGCTCGGCCGGCTGATGGACGAGCTCGACCTGCGCTTCGGCGGCATCGACATGCGGGTGACGCCGGAGGGCGAGCACGTGTTCCTGGAGGTGAACCCGGCGGGCGAGTACCTGTTCGTGACGGAGCGGACCGGCCAGCCCGTGCCCCAGGCCATCGCGGCGGCGCTGGACAGGCACGACGCCGCGTGGTCCGGCTGAACGGGACGTGAGCGAGGGGGAGGCCTCAGGGCCTCCCCCGCCTCGTGGCGCCCGCCGTGCTCCGCGCCAGGGGCCCACGGGTCGCCCGCCGCGTTGCTCGCCGCGTGGGCGGCGAAGGCCTCGAGGACCCCGACCGCACGCCGCCCACCGCCCCCATCGGGCGGCGGCTCAGTCGCTGGCCGCGGAGGCGGCGTCCAGGCGGGCCTGGATGGCGTCGAGCCGCGACGCCACGAGCTGGGCGACGTCGAGCACCGCGGGCGCGCCCTCAGACTGCGCGCTCTCGCTCGAGCCGAGCATGACCTTGCAGAAGGGACAACCGGTCGCCACGACCTCGGCGCCGGTGGCGAGGGCCTGAGCGAAGCGCTCCTCGGACACGCGCCTGTCCCCCGGCTCCTCCTCCTTCCAGAACTGGGCGCCGCCGGCGCCGCAGCAGAAGGAGTCGTTGCGGCTGTGCTCCATCTCGACGAGCCTCGTGCCGCCGGCCTTCAGCACCTCGCGCGGCGCGTCGTACACGCCGTTGTGGCGCCCCAGGTAGCACGGGTCGTGGAACGTGATCGTGCGCGTGTCGGCCAGCGGCGGCAGGCGCCCCTCGGCCGTGAGGCGCTCGATGAGCTGCGTGTGGTGCACGACCTCGTAGTGGCCGCCCAGCTGCGGGTAGTCGTTCACCAGGGCGTTGAAGCAGTGCGGGCAGGTCGTGAGCACGAGCTTGCTCTTCGCGCTGTCCAGTTTCTCCTCGATGAGCACCGAGTTCAGGGTCTCGACGTTCTCGCTGGCGAGCTGGTAGTAGAGGTACTCGTTCCCGGCGCGCCTGGCCGGGTCGCCGGTGCAGCGCTCGGCCTTGCCGAGGACGGCGTAGTTCACCTTGGCGTGCTCGAGGATCCGCACCATCGCCTTCGTCGTGCGCTGCGCGGCGGGGTCGTACGAGCCGGCGCAGCCGACGAAGAACAGCACCTCGAAGCCCGGGTTCTCCTCGACCGTCGGCACGCTCAGGCCCTCGGCCCAGGCCATGCGGTCGTCCTGGGCGATGCCCCAGGGGTTGCCGGTGCGCTCCATGCCACGGAACGCGTTCTGCAGCTCGGCGGGGAACTCGCCCCGCATCATGACGAGGTCGCGCCTGATGTCGACGATGTCGATCATCTGCTCGCAGCCCACGGGGCAGACCTCCATGCAGGCGCCGCAGGTGGTGCAGGCCCACACGGCCTCTGGCGAGATCGCGAACTCGATGAGCTCCCTGGGGCTCTCCTCGCCCCTGGCGAAGGCCTCGGCGATGAGGTTGAGCTCGTAGCGCTTGTTGATCTCGAGCGCCGCGGGCGAGAGCGCCTTGCCGGTCCGGTTCGCCGGGCAGACGTTCGAGCACCTGTTGCACTGGATGCAGGCGTAGGCGTCGAGGAGCTGCGGGAAGCGCAGGTGCTCGAGCTTGGCCGCGCCGAACTGCTCGGCGGTCTCGTCCTCCAGGTCGAGCGGCTCGAGCGCGCCCGTCGGCACGGGCGAGAGGTCGTCGCGACGGCGCTCGAGCGCGAACTTCGCCGGCGCGGCGAAGAGGTGGATGTGCTTGGAGCGCGGGAAGTAGGGCAGGAACGCCAGGACCAGGCCGAGCGCGCCCCACCAGCCGACGTGCCAGCCGAGCATGCGCCCCTCGCCGAAGCCGACGAGCCCGGCGATGGTCGAGGCGAACGGCTGGAACGGGTCGGCGTGGCCCTCGGCGGCCAGCAGGAACGACTCGGCCGTGAGGCGGAAGCCCACGTGCAGGAGGATGAAGAGCGCCACGATCAGCGAGTCGCGCCGCACGCCCCCCTGCCTGACCTCCTCGTGCAGGTGCGTGCGCTCGTTCTGCCGCATCGCGGCCGGGCGCACCAGGAACCGGCGCAGCAGGAAGAAGACGATGGCGACGAGGATCAGGACCGTGACGACGTCGGACAGCAGGCGGTAGGCGTCGCCGACGGCGCCGAGGTCGAGGCGCGCGGTGAAGCTGCGCGGCAGGAAGCCGTTGAGCCCGTCGATGACGTTGACGAACAGGTAGAGGACGAAGCCGTAGAAGACGAAGGCGTGGAACGTGCTGGCCACGGGCCGGGCGCGGAACACGGTGCGCTGAGAAAGCGTCCTCAGCACGCCCTGCACGGCGCGCGTCACGAGCCGGTTCGTGCGCGGCAGCGGGCCCGCCTGCCCGCGCGCGATGACCCTCACGACCCGCGCGAAGCCCACGTACGTCAGGTAGAAGGACGCGCCGGCCAGCAGGACGAAGGCGACCTTCTCGGCGACGGTGAGCACTGGCTTCCCTCCTGCCCGTACGGGGCGAACGCGGCCTGGGCGGCTGCCTGACGCCCCACTTTACTGTGACCCCGTTCATCACACCTCCCGCGTCGGGGGCGATAGAATCCTGCCACCACGGGAAGGAGGTGGTCCGTATCAGCGAGAGTTCCGATGTGACCAGTGGAGGTGCCCGTCGAGGGTAACCAGGACCGCCTCCTGTGAGAGGAAGGAACCGTGGGTTCCCCTCAATCCAGGCGGACACCGGCTCGCCCCGCTCTCAGGAGCGGGGCGAGTTCTCTTGCGCCCGTCGGCTCTTCGCCCGTCGCCTCGGCGGCGCCGCCTAGCTCTCCGAGCCCCTGCCCACGACCCGCCAGGCGGCGGGCAGGGCGGCCGCGGCGATCGCCAGCTTGATCAGGTCGCCGAGCACGAAGGGCGCCAGGCCGGCCGCGAACGTGGAGGGCCAGTCGAGGCCGAGGGACTGCCGCAGCCACAGCAGGCCGGGCACGTAGACGACGGCGTTGGCCAGCAGCATCGCGAGCGCGCACGAGAGCGGGCTCCTGTCCCAGCCGCGCGTGGAGAGGCGGCCGAGCAGCGCGGCCGCCAGCGCGAACCCGACGAGGTAGCCGCCGGTGGGTCCGAGCGCGTACGCCACGCCCGCCTCCCCGCCGGCGAACACGGGCAGGCCGAGCGCGCCGAGTACCAGGTAGGCGGCGACGGTGGCGAGCCCCAGCGGCGCGCCGTAGGCGGCGCCCACGAGCAGCACGCCGAGGGTCTGGCCGGTCACCGGCACGGGGCCGATGGGCACGCGCACCTGCGAGAGCAGCGCGAGCAGCAGCACGCCGCCGGCCGCGCACAGCAGCGCCCGCGCGACGGCGCCCGCGGCGGGCGCGCTCCGGACGGGCACGAGGTGGTCCAGTAGGGCCGCTGTCCTGTGTGTCATGGCCTGCGATGTTAGCGCGCGCGTGGAGCCTACCTATACTTCTCGAGTGGACCTGGGCCCCGATGAACCCCGCGTCTCCGACTGGGTCGTCACGGTGGACACCGTCTTCCCCAACCAGGTGAACCCCCTGGGCTCGGTGTTCGGCGGGCGGCTCTTGCAGCTCATGGACGTGAACGCGGCCGTCGCCTGCACGCGCTTCTGCCGCCGGGTCGTAGTCACCGCCTCCACCGAGCCCATCGACTTCCGCGCCCCGATCCACGTCGGCGAGATCGTCGAGGTCAAGAGCCGCGTGGCGTGGACGGGGCGGACGAGCATGATCGTGCGCTGCGAGGTGCACGGCGAGAACCCGCTGACCGGCGAGAGGCGGCTGTGCACGGTGGGCCACCTGAACTTCGTGGCGCTCGGCGAGGACGGCAAGCCGACGCCGGTGCCGCGCCTGCGCGTGGAGACGGAGATGGAGAGGCGCCACTGGGAGACCGGCCAGCGCGTCAGGGACGCCATCGAGAGGCGCCGACAGGGCAGGGCCCACCAGCCCTCCTGAGCGCGCCCGACCCCGTCGGGTGCGAGAAGCCACGGCCCCTGAGGGAGCGCCTGGCGTAGAGTCCCTCGTCCACGAGAACCGGGCCGAGCCTCGGCCCACGAGAGGTGGAAGGTGGCCAGAACTACGCGCATCCTGAAGTCGGCCCTGCTCGCCCTGTGCCTCCTGCTTCCGGCAGCTACCGCCGCGGCCCAGGGGCCCGTCTACATCCAGCTGATCCTCGACGCCTCGGGCTCGATGTGGAACAAGCTCGCCGACGGGCGCTACCGCATCGTGGCGGCCAAGGACGTCCTGACCCAGCTCGTCTCCTCGCTGCCGGACCAGGAGGGGCTCAACGTCGGCCTGCGCGTCTACGGCGCCAACTTCTGGGCGAGCGACCCCGGCGCCTGCGAGGACTCGCAGCTCGTCGTGCCCATGGAGGGCGTCGACCGCGAGCGCCTGCTCGCCACCGTCCGCGAGACCGAGGCCCTCGGCGCCACGCCCATCGCGCTGTCCCTCGAGCTGGCCGCCCAGGACTTCCCCGCGGACGGACGCAAGGTCATCGTCCTCATCACCGACGGCATCGAGTCGTGCCGCAGCGACCTGCGCGAGGTCGCGGAGCGCCTGCGGCAGCAGGGCATCGACATCGACCTGCGCATCATCGGCATCGACCTCGACGCGTCGGCCCGCGCCGCGTTCGAGGGCCTCGGCACCTTCGAGAACGCCACCAGCGCCGCCGAGCTGCTGGGCGCCCTGAACCGCGCCGTGGAGGTCGCGCCGGCCGAGGCCACCTACCCGGTGACCGTGACGCTGACGCGCGAGGGGGCGCCCGCCACCGAGGGCGCCACCGTCGAGTTCGTCTCCGCCGTCACCGACGAGCGCTACCCGTTCGCCGCCGGCGACGCCGCCGGCGAGTTCACCGCCGACCTGCCCGCGGGCGCCTACGCGGCGCGCGTCGCCGACGCGTTCTCCGGCGAGCCGCTCACCTTCGCCGGCCTCACCGTCACCGAGGGCGAGAACGCGTTCGCCTTCGAGCTCGCCCCGCGAGCCGAGGTGACCCTGACCGTGGCCGACGAGCGTCCCGCCGCCGGCTCCAGCCTCACCGTCTCCTTCGAGGGCGCGCCGGATGGCCACGGGGAGGTGTGGCTCGCCCCCGCCGACGCCGGCGACGACGTGTGGCTGACGTTCGCGTACGTCGAGGGGCCCGCCGGCGAGGCCGAGCTGCGCGTGCCCGAGGAGCCCGGGGCCTACGAGGCCCGCTACGTCCTCCCGCTGCCCGAGGGCGGCTACGAGGTCGTAGGGCGCGCCGCCTTCGAGGCCCAGGCCGTCACGGCGTCCGTGAGCGCCCCGGCCGAGGCCGTCGGCGGCAACGAGATAGAGGTCGCCTGGGAAGGTCCAGACAACCCCGGCGACTTCATCACGGTCGTCCCGGCCGGCGCCGCGGAGGGCGCCTGGACCGACTTCGCGTACACGGCCACCGGCAGCCCGGCGCGCGTGAGCGTCCCCGAGGAGCCGGGCGAGTACGAGGTCAGGTACGTCACCGGCCAGAGCAACAAGACGCTCGCGAGCACGACCATCGTCGTGACCGAGGCCACGGCTTCGGTGTCGGCCCCCGCCCAGGTCATGGCCGGCGCCGAGGTCGAGGTCACCTGGACCGGGCCGAACAACAGCGGGGACTACATCACGATCGCGCCGGCGGGGTCGCGCGAGGGCACCTACCTCGACTACGAGTACACGACCAGCGGCTCCCCGCTCACCATCAGGGCGCCGGACGAGCCCGGCGACTACGAGGTCAGGTACGTCACGGGCCAGAGCGACAGCACGCTGGCCATGGCGCCCATCGAGGTCACGGCGGCCACCGCCACCGTTGCCGGGCCCGCCGAGGTGGTGGCGGGCAGCCCTATCGAGGTGACGTGGACGGGTCCCGACAACTCCGGCGACTACATCACCGTCGCGCCGGCCGGTTCGCCGGAGGGCACCTACCTCGAGTACGACTACACGGCCAGCGGCTCGCCCCTGACGATCAGGGCGCCGGAGGAGCCCGGCGAGTACGAGATCCGCTACGTGACGGGCCAGAGCGCGTCCACGCTGGCGAGCGCGCCCATCACCGTGGTCCCGGCCACGGCCTCGCTGTCGGCGCCGAGCGAGGTGGCCGCCGGCGAGCGCTTCGACGTCACCTGGGAGGGCCCCGGGAACAGCGGCGACTACATCACCGTGGCCCCGGCCGGTTCGCCGGAGGGCACGTACCTCGACTACGTCTACGCCAGCGGCAGCGGGGCGACGGTATCTCTCAGGGCCCCTGACGAGCCGGGGCAGTACGAGGTCAGGTACGTCACGGGACGCCAGGGGCACACGCTGGCCAGCTTCCCGGTGACCGTGCGCTGAGCGCGGGGTGGGTCGGGCCGCGACCGCGGCGCCCCGACCCGCCCCCGTCACCGTCAGGAAGCTCACGGGCCACTGTTATCCTTGCCGGGGCCGCGCGGGGCCAACCCGGCGCGTGCCGGAGGGAGCATGCCCGACACGCCAGCCGCGCAGGTCGACGTCACGACTCGCGCCATCAACGCCATCAGGGCCCTCACGATCGACGCCACGCAGGCGGCGGGCGACGGCCACCCCGGCATGCCGCTCGGCGCGGCGCCGATGGGCTACGTCCTCTTCGTCGACGCCATGCGCCACGACCCCGCCGAGCCGCGCTGGCCGAACCGCGACCGCTACGTGCAGTCGGCCGGCCACGGCTCGATGCTCCAGTACTCGCTGCTGCACCTCACCGGCTACGACCTGCCGATGGAGGAGCTGAGGCGCTACCGGCAGTGGGGCAGCCGCACGCCCGGTCACCCCGAGCACGGCCACACCGTGGGCGTCGAGACGACGACCGGTCCCCTCGGCCAGGGCATCGCCACGGCCGTGGGCCTGGCGATGGCCGAGGCGCACCTGGCCGCGCGCTACAACCGTCCGGGCCACGCCGTCGTCGACCACCGCACGTACGTGGTCGCCTCCGACGGAGACCTCATGGAGGGCGTCTCCGGCGAGGCCTCCTCGCTGGCGGGCCACCTGGGGCTCGGCAAGCTCATCGTCCTCTACGACGACAACCGGATCTCGATCGACGGCGGCACCGACATCACGTTCTCCGAGGACGTGCTGAAGCGCTACGAGGCCTACGGCTGGCACGTCCAGCGCGTGGCGGACGGCAACGACGTGGAGGCTCTGAGGCGCGCGGTGCGCGACGCCGAGGCCGAGACCGCCAGGCCGAGCATCATCGCCGTCCGCACCGTCATCGGCTTCGGCGCGCCGAACCTCGCCGGGACCCCGAAGGTGCACGGCTCGCCGCTCGGCGACGAGGAGGCCGCGCGCGCCAAGGAGCGCCTCGGCGTCGACTGGCCCGCGTTCACGGTGCCGGACGACGTGCTCGCCCACACGCGCGCGGTGCGGGAGCGCGGCGCCGCCGCGCGGCGCGCCTGGGAGGAGGCCTTCGCGCGCTACGAGCGCGAGTACCCGCGGGAGGCGCGCGAGCTGAGGCGGGTCCTCTACGGCGGCGCGCCCGACCTCTCCGGCCTCGAGCTGCCCCGCTTCGAGCCGGGCGGCAAGGTCGCCACCCGCAAGGCCTCGGAGGCGGCGCTGAACGCCGTGGCGAAGGTCGTGCCGTCGCTGCTGGGCGGCTCGGCCGACCTGGCCGGCTCGAACTTCACCGACATCGCGGGCGAGAGGGCCATGGCGCGCGGCGACATGGGCGGACGCATCGTCCGCTTCGGCGTGCGCGAGCACGCGATGGGCGCCGTGGCGAACGGCCTCGCCCTGCACGGCCTGGCGCCGTTCGTGGGCACGTTCCTCGTCTTCTCCGACTACCTGAGGCCCGCGCTGCGCCTCGCCGCCCTCATGCGCCAGGGCGTGGTCTACGTGTTCACCCACGACTCGATAGGCCTCGGCGGCGACGGGCCCACGCACCAGCCCGTGGAGCACCTCATGTCGCTGCGGGCCATGCCGGGCCTCGTCGTCATCAGGCCCGCCGACGCCAACGAGACGGCCCAGGCCTGGAGGCTGGCCGCCGAGCGGCGCGACGGTCCGACGGTGCTCGCCCTCACCCGCCAGGGCGTGCCGACCCTCGACGTGCCGGACGGCGCCGTCGCCCGCGGCGGCTACGTGATCGCGGAGGCGCGCGGCGGCGAGCCGCGGCTGGTCCTCATCGGCACGGGCTCCGAGGTGAGCCTCTGCCTGCGGGCCCGCGAGGCCCTGGAGGGCGAGGGCGTGCCCACCCGCGTCGTGAGCCTGCCCTCGTTCGAGCTGTTCGAGGCCCAGGACGCCGCCTACCGCGAGAGCGTGCTCCCGCGCGGGGTGCGGGCCCGCGTGACCGTCGAGGCCGGCGCGACGCTCGGCTGGGAGCGCTACGCCGGCGACCTGGGCGAGACGGTCGGCCTCGACGACTTCGGCGCCTCCGCGCCCGGCGACGAGGTCATGCGCCGGCTCGGCTTCACGGCAGAAGCGGTGGTCGCCGCAGCCAAGAGGTCTCTGGCGCGCCTATGATGCGGCGCTTCACCACACGACTGGAGGTCCGATGAGAACCACCGCCACGAAGCTCCTGCTGACGGTAGCGCTCGGCCTGGCCGGCGCCGCCGCGGCCGCCGACCTGCCCCGCTTCCTGCCCGCGGAGACCCTCTTCGCCGTGGGCGTCGAGGGCCTGTCCGAGCACGAGGCCAAGGCGCGGCCGTTCATCGAGGAGTGGGAGCGCCTGAACCTCACCGAGCTCCTCGAGACGGCCTTCGCCGAGGAGGTGGGCGAGGAGCCGACGGAGGTGCCCGAGCTGGGCGCCGGCCTCCTCGACCTGCTCGGCCGCGAGGCCTGGCTGGCCGTCTCGGCGTCGCAGTTCAACCCGCTGCCGGCCGTCACGGTGCTGGCGCTCGTCACGCCGGAGGGCATGGCGGCGGTGCAGGACCTGCTGGCGGAGGTCGAGACCGCGGGCGAGTCAGAGCAGATGACCGAGGGGGACGTGACCTTCACGGTCGTCACGCCGGCTGACGAGGAGGAGATCCCCACGCCCATCGCCTACGCCCTGTTCGACGACGTCGTCCTCGTCTCCACGAACCCCGACGTCGCGCGGGGCGTGCTGCGCCGCTACCAGGGCGCCTCCGAGCCGAACCTCGCCGAGAGCAGCGGCTACCTCGGCACGATCGGGGCGCTGCGCTCCGGCAACGCCTACACCTACCTCGACCTCGCCGCCGCGGTCGACGTCGCCGCGCCCTTCGCCGCCGGGATGGGCGTCGACGCCCTCGTCGAGCGCCTCGGCGCCGCGGCGGACACCGCGGGCGTGTACGGGAGCGTCACGACGATCACCGACGACGGCTTCCAGAGCCTCTCGGTGCGGGTGCTCGGCAGCGAGCAAGGCGACCCGCAGCTCTACGACCTGCTCTCCGGCGGCGGTCCCGTGAGCGACGACGCCCTGGCGTTCGTGCCCCCCACGGCGCTGGGCGTCTCCGTCGGCACCGCGAACCTGCCCGGCTGGTGGTCCTGGATAGGGGACGTCGTCGCCTCCGACCCCTCGCTCGGCATCACCGACCTCGACCAGATGGTCATGGACGCCGTCGGCCTCGACCCGCAGCGCGCGCTGTTCGGCTGGATGGGCGAGGAGTTCGCCGCGATCACCATGGGCTACGGCGCGGCCACGGCCATGCCCACCGACCTCACGAACCCGCTGGGCGAGTCCGTCTACCTCGTCGAGGCCACCGACGAGGCCGCCGCGTCCGCCGGGCTGAACGAGTTCTTCACGCTCGCCACCGGCTTCGCCTCCACGATGATGGACCCGATGGGCGAGGGCGGCATGGTCGCGCCGGCGCAGCGCGACGTCGGCGGGGTCGCCGTCACCGACTGGCAGCTCGCCGAGGGCTTCACGATCAGCGTCGCGGTCACGGACGGCTACGCGCTCATCGCCACCACGCCACAGGCCATGGACGCCGCGCTCGGCGCCCGCAACGGCGGCGCCACGCTCTCGGCGACCCTGTCGCCGCTGCGCGGCCGCGTGCCCGACGGGGTGACCTCGTTCACGCTCTCCGACGACCGCGCCGCGCTGGGGTTCGCCACGCAGACGCTCGTCGACCAGTTCGGGATGCTCAGCGGCATGGCCGGCGGCGACATCGACTTCGAGGCCGTGGAGGCGGCCAGCTCCGCCCTCTCCGAGTTCCTCGCGTTCGTCACCGAGAGGTTCAGCGGCTCGGTGTCTTACAGCACCGTCGACGGCGCGACGGTCACGAGCGAGGGCTACTCGTTCGTCGACTGGTGAGCTCGCGCCACAGGCGCGCCACCCGATCCTCTAGCTCGCCCAGGTCGCCCGCGTTGACCACCACGTGGTCCGCGCGGGCGACCTTCTCGTGGGCGGGCATCTGGGCGGCCTCGCGCCGCGCGACCTCCTCGGCGCTCAGCCCGGAGCGCGCGGCCAGCCGCCGCGCCCTCACCTCGGGCGGGGCGTCGACGACCACGACGACGTCGTAGTCGCCCTGCAGGCCCGCCTCGAAGAGCAGCGGCACGTCGTGAACGATCGCCGGAGGCGGCGCCGGCGAGCGCTCCAGCGCGGTCATCAGGTCGGCGGCGCGCCTCCTCACCCAGGGGTGGACGATGCCGTTGAGCCTGGCCAGCGCCTCCGGGTCGCCGAACACCCGCGCGGCCGTGGCCGCTCGGTCGAGCGTAGGACCTCCCGGCCCGGCCACCACCAGGTCCTCGCCCAGCTCGCGCGCGATGCCGGCGAGCACCTCGGGGTCCTCGGTCGCCTCGCGGGCCAGGGCGTCGGCATCGATGACCGCGGCCCCCAGACGAGACAGCAGCCGCGCTACCGTCGACTTGCCCGCGCCGATGCTGCCCGTGAGGCCCACCCGCACGGGCCGCGCCCCGCGGCGAGGACCCCCGCCCGCGCTCGCCGGGCCGGCGCTGCTCACCGGTTCCGCCATGGACGCATTCTCACCCGGCGGGCGCCGCTACGCTGGCGGCATGAGGCCGGCCCGCGCCCGCCGCGCCGTCCGTCCGCGCGACCTCGACCCCGGCGCGTTCGCGCCGTGGCCGGAGGGCGGCCTGCTCGTGGGCGGCGCCGTGCGCGACGCGCTGCTCGGCCAGGAACCGCGGGACCTCGACTGGCTGGTGCCCGACCCGCACGCGGCCTGCGAGGCCGCGGCAGCGGCCGTCGGCGGCTCCTGCTTCCCCCTCGACGAGGAGCGCGGCCACTGGCGCGCCGTGGCGCCGGGCGGCGCGGCCACCCACGACTTCGCGCCGCTGCGGGGCGATGTGGCCGAGGACCTGAGGCGGCGTGACCTCACCGTCAACGCCCTCGCCCTCGACCCGGACGGGCGCGTGCACGACCCGACCGGGGGCCTCGCCGACCTGCGTTCCGGCACCGTGAGGATGACGTCGGAGGCGGCGCTGCGCGCCGACACCGTGAGGCCGCTGCGGGCCGTGCGCTTCGCCGCGGGCCTGGGCTTCGCGCTCCACCCTTCCACGTCCGCGTCCGTGCGCGCGGCCGCCGACGACCTGCGGGCGGGGCGGCTGCCCGCCCCCGCCCCCGAGCGCGTGCGGGACGAGCTGACGGCGCTCCTCACCGGCCGGGACCCGGCGGGCGCGCTCGCCCTCGCCGACGAGCTCGGGCTCCTCGAGACGTTCCTGCCCGAGCTCACGGCCGGCCGCGGCGTCGACCAAGGACCGCTCCACCACCTCGACGTCC
The DNA here is from genome assembly GCA_036381035.1 of Trueperaceae bacterium. Lineage (NCBI taxonomy): Bacteria > Thermotogati > Deinococcota > Deinococci > Trueperales > Trueperaceae > Trueperaceae bacterium. Next base: position 130,770 of record DASVDQ010000021.1, read on the forward strand.
TGGGCCACTCGCTCGAGGCGCTGCGGGTGCTCGACGCCACGTTCCCCGAGGCGAGCCTGGCGGAGCGCCTGGCGACGCTGCTCCACGACGTCGGCAAGCCGGTCACGGCGGCCCCCGGACCGGCGGGCAGGCCCACCTTCCACGGCCACGACGCCGCGGGCGCCGACCTGGTGCGGGCGGCGCTGTCGCGCCTGCGCTTCGACGGCGCCACGGTGCGTCGGGCGGCCGAGCTGGTGAGGCGCCACATGCTCCCGCTGCCGGCGACGGAGCGCGCCGCCCGGCGCTTCGCTCACCGGCACCGCGCCCTGCTGCCCGACCTGCTGAGGGTGATGCTCGCCGACAGGGAGGCGGCCCGCGGCAGGGCCGCCAGCGCCCCCGCGCGCGTGCGCTACCGCCTGGCGATGAGCCGCGTGCTGGCCGCGCTCGAGGAGCAGCCGGAGGCGCCGCCGCTGCTCACCGGCGAGGACGTCATGGCGCTGCTCGGCATACCGCCCGGACCCCGCGTGGGCGAGGCGCTGCGGCTCGTGGCCGAGGCGAGGGCCGTGGGCGACGTGAAGGACCGCGAGGGCGCCGCGCGCCTGCTCAGGCGCTACGCGGACGCCCAGGGCTGGGACGGTTCGCGGGGCTGAGGCTGCGGGCCCGGGCTCGAGGGGGCGACGCCGGGCCGAGCGTGACGGGACGCGCCGCCGTGAGCGCCGCGGCTCAGTTCGTCGGCTGGCCGGAGACCTGCGCGACGAGGTTCGCCATCTCGATCGCCGCCACGGCAGCCTCGGCGCCCTTGTTGCCGGCCTTGCCGCCGGCCCTGTCGAGCGCCTGCTCCATGGTGTCGGTCGTGAGCACCCCGAACAGCACCGGCACGCCGGTGTCGAGCGAGGCGCGCAGGACGCCGCTGGTCACGGCCTGGCAGACGTGGTCGTAGTGCGAGGTCTCGCCGCGGACCACCGCGCCCAGGGCGACGACGGCCCCGTAGGCGCCGCTGGAGGCCAGGCGCTCGGCGACGAGCGGGATCTCGAACGCGCCCGGCACCCGGGCCACGTCGACGGCCTCCTCCGGCACGCCGTGGCGAGCGAAGGCGTCGAGGGCGCCGGCGAGGAGCCGCTCGGTGACGAGGGAGTTGAAGCGGCTCACGACCACCGCGAAGCGGCGGCCCGCCCCGGTGGCCTGGCCGACGAGCTCGGCCACGGCCTAGGGCAGCACGACGTCGAGCACGATGTCGTCCACGGCGGTGACGACGGCGTACTCGGGTCGCTCGGCGGGGAAGCGCACGGTGAAGACGTTCCAGCCCGGCTGGAGCTGCAGCTCGACGCCGCCGCCCGTGAGGGTGGCGGCCTTGTCGACGTAGAGCAGCGTGAAGAAGCCGAGCGGCTCCTCGAGCTGCGCGATGCCGACGTAGATCTTGTCCTGCACGCGGTCGAAGGCGCCGTTGCCGTTGTCGTCGACGTACATGTTGAAGCGGGCGACGGCGACGTTGACGTCGTCGGGCGTGACCCGGTACTCGTTCTGCAGTCCGGGCAGGATGACGGCGCCGCTGCGGAACGGCCGCATCTCGGCCGCGGGCACCTCGGGGGGCGTGATGCTGAAGTTCGCCAGGGTGGGCTCGACGCTGATCACCTCGTAGCCCCACACGTTGTCGGCGTCCACCACGTGCAGCGAGACGCGCGTTCCTGGCGCCAACGGCTCCTCGCTCTGGACGATGCCTGAGAAGGTGGCTGGGGACTGGGCCGCGGCCGTCGCGCACAGCGCCAGCAGCGCGGCTAGAAGGAGTCGTCTCATGGCGGTCTCCAAGTCAGGACAGGCTAACACGGGCCCTTCCCGTGCGGTTTTCGTGTTCCTCAGGGAACCTTCACGCTGCCGAGCCCTCCCAGACGGTCGGGCCCCGAGGTCCCGGCCGATGCTAGCAGACGGCCACGGCGCCGCGAATGTGGGGCCGGGAGCCCGCCTCACGCGCGGAGGACCCGGCGGCGTCGCCTCCCGCGCACGGTCGGCCCGGCGGCGTCCCGCCTCACGCGCCGTAGCCGTCCGGGTTGGCGCTGTGCCAGGCCCAGGCCGAGGCCACGATCTCCTCGAGGGACGTGCGCCGCGGACGCCAGCCCAGCTCGGCGGCGGCCTTCGCGGCGTCGGCGACCAGCACCGGCGGGTCGCCGGGACGGCGAGGCGCCTCGACCACGCGCAGGTCGGCGCCCGTGACCTCGCGGCACACCTCGACGACACGCCGCACCGAGAAGCCCTCGCCGTTGCCGAGGTTGTAGGCGGCGCCGCTGCCGGGGCGCAGCGCCTCGAGGGCGAGCACGTGGGCGGAGGCCAGGTCCTCGACGTGGACGTAGTCGCGCACCGCGGTGCCGTCGGCGGTGGGGTAGTCGGTCCCGAACACCCTCACCTCGTCCCTCCGCCCCAGCGCGGCCTGCAGCACCAGCGGGATGAGGTGGGTCTCCGGCCTGTGGTCCTCGCCGCGCCCCGCCGCGGCGCCGGCGGCGTTGAAGTAGCGCAGGGCCGCGTACCCGAGGCCCTGGGTCGCGGCGAGCCAGTGCAGCAGCCGCTCGATCGCCAGCTTCGTCTCGCCGTAGACGCTCTCCGGGCGCAGCTCCGCCGTCTCGGGGATCGGCACGGCGGCGGGCGTGCCGTAGACGGCCGCGGTCGAGGAGAGCACGAAGCGCCGCACGCCGGCCTCGGCGCAGGCCTCGAGCAGGGCGATGGCGCCGCCGACGTTGCGGCGGTAGTAGCGCAGCGGCTGCTGCATCGACTCGCCGACGAGCGAGAGCGCGGCGAAGTGCATGACGGCCTCGACGCCCTCCTCCCGCATGAGGCGGGCGACGGCGGCGGCGTCGGTCACGTCCTGGACGACGAGGCGCGCGCCTCCCGGCACCGCGGCGCGGTGGCCCGTCGAGAGGTCGTCGACGACGACGACGCCGTGGCCCGCGTCCAGGAGCGCCTGGGCCGTGACGCTGCCGATGTAGCCGGCGCCGCCGGTGACGAGCACGTTCATGGCTGGCGAGCCTACCGCCGCCCGAGCGCGCCTGGGAACCCCCACGGCCGGCGAGGTCGAGGCTCGTCCGCCGACCATGCGGGCCTGAAAACCTCGGGCCGGGCGTGGCATGCTTACGGGGTACGACGGGAGGAACGTCATGACTGTCCAGCAGAAGTCCGCCCCGGCCAGCACCCCGGCGGTGGAGGCGGGCCTCATCTTCTTCGACGGCGAGATGGTGCCGGCTCAGGAGGCGAAGGTCAGCGTCCTGACGCACGCCCTCCACTACGGCACCAGCGTCTTCGAGGGCATCAGGGCCTACGCCACCGACCGCGGACCCGCCGTCTTCCGCCTGCGCGAGCACTCGCAGCGCCTGCTCGACTCGGCGCGGATCATCGGCATGCGCCCCGAGTGGACCGTCGAGCAGATCGACGAGGCGATCCTCAGGACGATCGCCGCGAACCGCATGCAGTCGTGCTACATCAGGCCGCTCATCTGGTACGGCTCCGAGTCCCTGGGCGTGAACCCGGGGCGCAACCGGCTCCACTTCATGGTCGCCACGCTGCCGTGGGGCGTCTACCTGGGCGAGGACGCCGTGCGCAAGGGCGCGGCCCTGATGACCAGCTCGTGGCGTCGCTCGGCCCCCGACATCATGCCGACGAAGTCCAAGGCGGGCGGCAACTACGTGAACTCCGTGCTGGCGAACCAGGAGGCGCGTGAGCTCGGGTTCGACGAGGCGCTCCTCCTCGACCCCAGCGGCTTCGTCGCCGAGGGCTCCGGCGAGAACGTCTTCTTCGTGAAGGGCGGCGTCCTCTACCCCATCGCCCACTCGGTGAACCTCAGGGGCATCACGCGCGACTCGGTCGTGAAGATCGCCGAGTGGCAGGGCACGGAGGTCGTGCCCACGATGGCGACGCGCGACGAGCTCTACACCGCCGACGAGGTGTTCATGGTCGGCACGGCCGCCGAGGTCACCCCCGTCGCCTCCATCGACAGGCGCCCCATAGGCACCGGCGTGGCCGGCCCGTTCTCGCTGGCGATGCGGAAGACGTACCTCGACGTCGTCTCGGGTCGCGTGCCCGAGTTCGAGCACTGGCTCACGTACGTGAACGACTGATCGACCAGCTTGACGGCCGCCGCCCTCGCGCTGGTCCTCGGGTCGGCGCTGATCCACGCGACCTGGAACCTGCTCGCCAAGAGGGCGCGGGGCGGCGTGGCGTTCCTGTGGCTGCTCACGGCCGGGACGGCGGCGATCTACGCCCCGGTCGCCGGCCTCTACGCCTACCTGAGCCGGCCGGCGCTCACCGGCTGGCACGCCCTCGCCGCGCTGGTGTCGAGCGCGATCCACGTGGGCTACTTCCTCTGCCTGCAGCGCGGGTACCGGGTGGGCGACCTCTCGCTCGTCTACCCGCTGGCCCGCGGCAGCGGACCGGCGATCGCGACGGTCCTGGCCGTCGCGCTGCTCGGCGAGCGACCCTCGGCGGCGGCGCTGTGCGGCGCCGCGCTGGTCGTGCTGAGCGTCGCCGTCCTCACCGGCTGGCGGCGTCAGGGGTCCCCGGGCGGCGGGCGAGCGGCCGTCCTCTACGGCCTGGGCACGGGGGTGTTCATCGGCGCCTACACGGTGTGGGACGGCTGGGCGGTGCGCGCGCTGGGGGCGCCGCCGGTCCTCTACCTCTACCTGGGCGAGGTGGGCCGGCTCGCGCTGCTCGCCCCCTTCGTGCTGGCGCGCCTCGAGGCCGGCGAGCCCGCCCGCACCTGGCGGCAGAGCCGCTGGGAGGCGCTCGGCGTGGCGGCGCTTAGCCCCCTCGCCTACCTGCTCGTGCTCACGGCCATGTCGTTCACGCCCGTGAGCCTCATCGCGCCCGCGCGCGAGGTGAGCATCCTCGTGGGCGCGGCGCTGGGCGCCCTGCTGCTGCGCGAGGGCTTCGCCGGGCGCCGCCTGGCGGGGGCGGCCGGCATGGTCGCCGGCGTGGTGCTCCTGGCGCTGGGCTAGCCGCGACCGGCACCGCCGGCGCGTACGACGCCGGCGCCGGCGCCGGGCTCCCAGACCGGCTAGTAGTGCCCCAGCAGCCCGAGCCGCATGGCGCGGCGCTCGAAGAGCTTGAACGCCACGAAACCGAGGGCGAGGTAGACGGCGCCAGAGACCCACAAGGAGGCCCAGTCGGCGGCGGTGAACGACGCCAGCGAGACGCCGTCGGCCAGGACGCGCCTGACCATGTCGATGCCCTTGGCGGCGGGGGCCAGTTCCAGAAGCGGCGCCTGGGCCAGCGGCACGTAGGAGATGGCCATGAGCACGAACTGCGTCATCTGCAGCATCGAGCCCACCTGCTTGTAGACGAGGGTCAGGCCGGCGACCAGGTAGGCGAGGCCCATCACGGCCAGTAGCGTCGGCGGCAGCAGCGCCGCCAGGGCGCCGACGTCGACGGTCAGCCACGTGCGCGCCGTGAGCATGCTGAGCGCCATGAGGCCGACGAGCAGGGCCAGGTCGATGAGGAGCGTGGCGACCATGCGGAAGAGCAGGATCAGCCAGGCGGGCACCGTGCCCAGGTAGAGCTGCTCGAGCGTGCCGCGCAGCGCCTCGTTGGAGAGCTCCCACCCCATCGAGTTGACGCCCATCATCAGCAGGAACCAGAAGCCGTTGGCCACCAGGACGTGCCTCACGGCGCTGCCGAGGTCCGCCTCGCCGCCGACGAAGCGGATGCCGAGGAGGAGGAACAGGAAGATCGCGTAGAAGGTCACGATCATGCTGATCGTGTTCGGCAGGTAGCGGCGCAGCTCGATGACCGCCTTGACCAGGTTCGCGCGGAACGAGTGGAGGTAGCCCTCAGAGAGCAACGGTCGCCTCCTTCAGCGCCAGGGGCGGCGGCACCGACGGGCCGACGCCGCCGTCCTGCAGGAGCCGCCTGAAGACCTCCTCGAAGCGCGGGGTGGTCCGCTCGATGCCCTCGATCTCCGCGCCCGCCGCGCGCAGGTCGTCCATCAGCCGGTAGAGCTCCCCCGCCTCGGCGAACTCGACCTCGAACGAGGCGTCGTCGCTCGCCGCCATGGCGTAGCGCGCGCGGAGCCGGGCCATGGCGTCCGCCGCCAGGGGCGCGGCCAGGACGACGCGGAAGGCCCGCGACCGGAAGAGCCTGAGGAGGTCGGCGACGAGCGCGTCGGTGACGACCCGGCCGCCAGAGACGACGACCACGCGCCGGCACAGGTCCTCGACGACGGGCATGTCGTGGGTGGAGAGCACGACGGTGCGGCCCTCCGCCGCGATCTCGCGCAGGAGCGAACGCACCTCGTGCCCCGTCTCGACGTCGAGGCCCAGGGTCGGCTCGTCGAGCACGAGCACGTCGGTGTCGGCGATCAGCGCCACGGCGATCGCCAGCTTCTGCTGCATGCCGCGCGAGAGCTTGGCGACGACCTCGTCGCGCTTCTCGGCGAGGCCGAACCTCTCGAGGAGCCCTTCCGACCGCCGCCGCACCTCCCGCGCGGAGCGTCCGCGGTTGCCAGCGAAGTAGACGAGGTTCTCCATCACCGACAGGCGCCAGTAGAGGTTGCGGTTGCCCTCGAGCACCGCCGCGACGTGCCTCACGGCCCTCCGGCGCTCCGTGCGGGTGTCGTGACCGGCCACGCGGACGCTCCCGGCGTCGGGGTGTACGAGCCCGCAGGCCATCTTTATCGTCGTGGTCTTGCCCGCGCCGTTCGGCCCCAGGAGTCCGACGACCTCGCCGCGCGCGACCTCGAACGTGACCCCGTCGACGGCCGTGACGGTCTCGCGTCCCGCACCGCGGTACGTCTTGCGCACGTCCCTGACCTCGATCAGGCTCGCCTCAGACATCTGCCATGGCTCCCCTCGGCCTCCCCCGGACCAGGAGGGCGGCGGCCCTCCCCGGTGAACCGACGTGCCGCGTGGGGCGGGCCCACGCGGCACCTCTGGGTACTCGCACCTGAGCGATTGTAAAGGGCTGCTTTATAGCTGTCAAGAACTCGCTTGCCAGTGTCTCAGCGCGCGCTGCGGAAGCCGAAGCCGTGACGCTGGCTCTGCCAGCTGAAGACCGCGCGCTCCTGCTTCGCGGCGGCCGCGGCCCGGAGGCGGGCGAGGGCGGCCTCGCGCCTCGCGCGCCTGCGCTCGGCGCTCACGGCGTCGGCGACCACGTCCTCGGCGGCCCAGCGCCTCAGGTCCTCCACGCGGTAGTTGGCTGCGCGCAGCAGGAAGTGGCTGTTCTGGAACATGAGTGGCCCTCCGTGGGTCCTTGCCTGGAGCCTCGGGCCACTGCTGCTCGAGCTGCGACTACCCTCCGTCGGGGTCGAGCCTCGCTCAGCGGTTGGCCCAGTGGTGCTGCTTGCGGGGAAGGCGCTCGCCGTCGGCGTACCCGGCGCGGCGCAGGCGCTCGTCGCGGCGCGAGTAGGCAACGCCTGAGCGCTGGCTGCGCGGCGCGACGTACTGGTGGATCGGGACCAGGAGCATCGTTGACACCTCCTTCCGGCTCTCTCTAGCGGGCCCAGCGGCCCTTCCTCTCGCGGGCACGGTTGCCCGCTCGTGGATCGCGGGCGCGAGGGCCCGCGGGTCTGGGCGCGGCGGCGCGCCCGGGACGCTCAGCGGTTTCCGATGGCGGGCCGGCACGCGGCCCTGGCGGTCACCTAGGTTCGACTTGGGTTGGGGCTGTCTCTGCCGGCGGTCAGGCCGGTGCCGCGAGGAGGCGGCAACGGATCGGGCGCGAGACTGCCGGCGCGTGGCTGATGTCCGTCATCGTCTACCTCCCCACGGGCTTCCGCCGACCTTCGGCCTGGCGGGGGAGCCGAGGCTCCCGAGCGCCAGACTCTAGCAGAAGAGTCGGGGGTGCGCAAGCCCCCTGCGGCCGCCGGGTCTGGGCCGAGTGGCGACCGGGGCGGAGGTCTTATATGATGCCGCCAGACGAATGAGAGCGGCGAGCCGGCCCCCTTGCGGGCCGGCTCTAGCTCAGGAGGTCGTGCGACGGTCCGAACGGCAGCCGCTGCGGCGCTGCCGTCCGTCGTAGGGTCGAACTCTCCGACGCAGCCGGGAGCCTCCCCCGAACGACGGGCGACGCCAACGACGCCCCGGCGCCGGGCGGGCCGGCACACGACATGGAGGTCTCGAGCGGTGCGCCCCAGGGAGCGAGCGAGAGGCGACACACCTAGTTCCCGCCCCGTCCCGGCGGCGGAGGGCGCCGCGGCGGGCGCGGCGTCCCTCGCGTCGCGCGGCGGGGCGGCGGGCGCCGAGCCGCCTGTGGCACGGCTCGAGCGCCGCGCCCCGGCGGGGTGGGCGCGCCGGTTCCTGGCCAACGGCAGCGGCATGATCGGCCTCGCGGGCGTGGTCGTGGTCGTCGTCGTCGCGCTCGCCGCGCCCGTGCTGGCGCCCCACGACCCCTCGCACCAGTACTTCGACGGGCTGACGCTCGAGGGGGACCCGCTGCCGCCCTCGAGGCGCTTCCTCATCGGCACGGACCTGCTCGGCCGCGACCTGCTCTCGCGCGTTATATACGGGGCCCGCGTGTCGCTGCTGGTGGGCGTGGCGGCGAACGGCGTCGCCGTGCTGATAGGGCTGCTCGTCGGCGTCCTGGCCGGCTACTTCCGCGGCGCCGTCGAGACGGCGCTGATGCGCCTCACCGACGTCATGACGGCCTTCCCCGCGCTGATCCTCGCGATCGCCCTGGCCGCGATCCTGCGCCCGAGCCTGTGGATCGTGGCCCTCGTGATCGCCCTCGTGAACTGGGTCTGGATCGCCCGCGCGATCCACGCCCAGGTGCTCTCGATCGCGCGGCGCGACTTCGTCGAGGCCGCCTCCGCCCTGGGCATGAGCACGTTCCGCACGCTGCTGAGGCACATCCTCCCGCACCTGGTGTCGACGCTCATGGTCTTCGGCACGCTGGGCATCTCCACGACGGTCCTGCTCGAGGCGTCGCTGTCGTTCCTCGGCGTGGGCGTCCAGCCGCCGACGCCGTCGTGGGGCGGGATCATCAACGAGAGCCAGTCGTACTTCCTCAACGCCCCCTGGCTCGTGGTCTTCCCCGGCGCCGCGATCCTGCTCACCTCGCTGTCGTTCAACCTGCTCGGCGAGGCGCTGCGCGACGCCCTCGACCTGGCGGAGCGGCGGTGAGGCCGTGATCCCCTACCTCGTCAAGCGTCTCCTCCAGTCGGCGTTCGTGCTGTTCGGCGTCACGCTGGTCACGTTCCTCCTCGTCTACCTGCTGCCGGCCGACCCGGCCCGGATGATCGCGGGACGCAGCGCCACCGTGGCGACGGTCGAGAGCATCAGGCACGAGCTCGGTCTGGACAGGCCGCTGCCCGTGCAGTACGTCAGCTACCTGAGCGGCCTCGTGCGCGGCGACCTCGGCAGGTCGTACGCGCAGCGCGCGCGGGTGTCCGACCTCATCGCCTCGCGCTTCGCGCCCACGATGCAGCTGGCGCTGGCCGGCATCTTCTTCGAGCTGCTCATCGGCCTCCCCGCCGGCATCGCGGCCGCCATGAGGCGCGGCTCGCGCTTCGACCAGTTCGTCATGACGCTGGCGTTCGTGGGCGTCTCGGCGCCGCAGTTCGTCGTGGGCCTCATCCTCCTCTACCTGCTCGCGTTCCTCGTGCCCGTCTTCCCCCTGGGCGGCTACGGCACCCCGCTGCACATCGTGCTGCCCGCCGTGTCCGTCGGCCTGGCCGGCGGCGGCTGGTACGCGCGCGTCACGCGCAGCGCCGCCATCGACGTCCTGCGGCAGGACTTCGTGAGGACCGCGCGCGCCAAGGGCGTCTTCCCCAGCCGCGTCGTCCTCAAGCACGTGCTGAAGAACGCCGTGCTGCCCGTCGTCGCGCTCGTCGGCCTCGACATCGGCGTGTTCATGGGCGGCATCGTCGTCGTCGAGTCGGTGTTCGGCTGGCCCGGCATCGGCCAGATGATCTGGCAGGCGATCCAGCTCGTCGACATCCCCGTGATCATGGGCGGCGTGCTGGTCACGGCGCTCTTCGTCGTCGTCGGCAACCTCCTCGCCGACGCGGTCTACCCGGCCCTCGACCCTCGCATCCGCTACCAGTAGGCGGCGGCCCCGGCTCCTGCCGGGTCTCAAGCAGTGCGCGTCAAGCGCGGAAGGAAGGCAGGATGGAGATGAACAGAGAGTCGAACCTCGAGTCCCCCAGCAGGAGGAGGCGCGGCGCGGCGCTCGCGGTCCGCCTGGCCCTGGCGCTCGCCGCCGCCTCAGCAGGCGCGTTCGCGACCGCGCAGCAGGGCGGCAGGGCCGTCGTGTCGTTCCAGGTGGACGTCAGCACGCTCGACCCCGCCATCGGCTACGACTGGCAGAACTGGTCGATCATCAAGTCGATCTTCGACGGCCTGATGGACTACGAGCCGGGCACGACGAACCTCAAGCCCCACCTGGCCGAGAGCTACACGGTCTCGGAGGACGGCCTCACCTTCACCTTCACGCTGCGCGACGGCGTCAAGTTCCACAACGGCCGCGAGCTCGTCGCCGACGACGTGAAGTACTCGCTCGAGCGCGTGCTCGACCCGGCGACGCAGAGCCCCGGCCAGGGCTTCTACCTCACCATCCTCGGCGCCCAGGAGTTCATCGACGGCGAGGCCGACGAGGTCGCCGGGATCCAGGTCGTCGACGACCGCACGGTCCAGTTCACGCTGGCGGAGCCGGACGCCTCGTTCCTGCACAAGCTCGGCCTGAACTTCGCCCACGTGGTGCCGCGCGAGGCCGTGGAGGCGGCCGCCGGCGACTTCGGGCACCACCCCGTGGGCACGGGAGCCTTCAAGCTGCGCGAGTGGGTGCTCGGTCAGCGGCTCGTCCTCGAGCGCAACCCCGACTACTTCGAGGAGGGCGTCCCCTACCTCGACGAGCTCGTCTTCGAGATCGGCGTCGACCCGAACGTGGCGTTCCTCAGGCTGCAGCGCGGCGAGGTGGACATCCTCGGCGACGGCATCCCCAGCGCCCGCTACACCGAGGTCCTCGCCGACCCGCAGCTCTCGCAGCTCGTCGCCACCGGCGAGCAGATGCAGACCGGCTACGTGACCCTGAACGTCACGATGCCCCCCTTCGACGACGTCCGCGTGCGCCAGGCGCTGAACATGGCGATCAACAAGGACCGCATCGTGCGCATCATCAACAACAGGGCCGTGCCGGCGAACCAGGTCCTGCCGCCCCTGTTCGAGGCGCACGACGACGCGTACGAGGGCTACCCATACGACCCCGAGCGCGCCAGGCAGCTCCTCGCCGAGGCCGGCTACCCCGACGGCTTCGACACCGTCCTCTACGCCTACAACGTCGCGCCCAACGACCGCATCGCCCAGGCGATACAGGCCGACCTGGCCGAGATCGGCGTGAACGTCGAGCTGCGCACCCAGGCGCAGTCGACGGTCATCGAGGCCGGCGGCGCCGGCGAGGCCCCGATGATCTGGTCGGGCGGGATGGCGTGGATCGCCGACTACCCCGACCCGAACAACTTCTACTGGCCGATCCTCGCCTGCGCCAGCAACATCCCCGGCGGCTGGAACTGGGCGCGGTACTGCAACGAGGAGATCGAGGAGCGCGCCGCCCGCGCCGACGCGATGGCCCGCGAGGACCAGGCGGACGAGCGCACCGAGGAGTGGCGCCAGATCTTCCTCGACATCATGGAGGACGCGCCGTGGATCCCCATCTTCCACGAGCTGCAGGTCAGCATGCACTCGACGCGCGTGACGGGCCCGGAGGGCATCTTCACCGACCCCATGCACATCCCCGTGCACTACGAGATGGTGCGGATGGCTGAATGAGCGACCACGGCTTCCGCACGATCCACGAGCGCCATCACCACTTCGGCTGGGACAACTCGCTCGAGCCCGTGCTGCGTGTGGAGCCGGGGCAGGTCCTGGAGCTCGAGACCGTGGACTCCTCCGGCGGGCAGCTCAGCGAGCGCTCCACCGCCGCCGACGTGGGCAAGCTCGACTTCGGCAGGGTGAACCCGGTGACCGGCCCCGTCCACGTGGCGGGGGCGGAGCCGGGCGACGCGCTCGTCGTCGAGGTCCTCGACTTCGCCGAGTCCGGCTGGGGCTGGACCGGCATCATCCCCGGCTTCGGGCTGCTGGCCGAGGACTTCACCGAGCCGTGGCTCAACGTCTCGCGCTACGACGCCGGGCAGGTCGAGTTCCTGCCCGGCGTCAGGCTGCCCACGCGGCCGTTCCCCGGCACGATCGGCGTAGCGCTGGCCGAGCCGGGTCTGCACTCGGTGGTGCCGCCGCGCGCCCAGGGCGGGAACATGGACGTCCGCGACCTCACCAGGGGCGCGAGGCTCTACCTGCCCGTGGCCGTGCCCGGCGCGCTCTTCTCACTCGGCGACACCCACGCCGCCCAGGGCGACGGCGAGGTCTGCGGCACCGCCGTGGAGACGGCCATGAAGGTGCGGGTGCGCCTCGACCTGCTCAAGGGCGCCGGCTTCTCGGCGCCCCGCTACGAGCTGCCCGCACCGGCCGCGAGCGAGCCGATGCCCCAGGGCTTCTACGCCACGACAGGCGTCGCCCCCGACCTCATGGTCGCGACGAAGGACGCCGTGCGGGCGATGATCGACCACCTCGGGCGCGAGTACGGCCTCGACGCGCCCACCGCCTACGCGCTGTGCAGCGTCGCCGTGCACCTCAGGGTCAGCGAGGTCGTCGACATGCCGAACTGGGTGGTGTCCGCCGTGCTGCCGCGGCACGTGTTCGTCTGAAGCCTGCGGCCCTTCGTCCCGTCACCGACTGTGAATAGTGGGACACAAGCGAGACCTGAGCCAGGTCACAACTGATACTCAGAGCGCTTGTGTCCCGCTTATCTGTCGAGACTGCGACTAGGGCCGTCAGACTGTAGTTGGCAGCCTCGTTGGAACTGTCGACTCTCCAGTCCAAGATCGTTTTGCAGCCACCGTGACCGCCTCTGTTGACTGTGAGATGGACCTGACACCCGGCAAGCCGGAACAAGACAGGATGGAACACGAATAAGACGGAAAAGGACGACATAAGACGAGATGCGTCCTAGACACACAAGATGACAACGGACAACGCAATGTGTCACGCAATAGGACCAGGCAACACCCATGAGCCCGGTCGAAACCGGAACGGCGATCGAAACGTCGATAGCCAAGTGAAGCCTATAGGCCTCCGGGCTCTCTGATTAGGAACCACCGTGATCCCCGGCCAAATCCCTCTTGACCTACAAGGCCGAACGACCGTAGTTCGGCGAGAGCCGTGCGCGTCCGGCGGGCTTCGAGCTCCTCTCGCGAGCGTCCGTCGACCCTGGGTCCTCAAGTCGGCCCCTGCGCACGGCTTCGCCGATGGTCTTTCGGATCTCATCTCCATCCAGATCCGAAGGCTCCCACCCGTCTAGCGGTTGGTTCTCCCACCGAGATGTTCCGTGCATCCGCTCGAGAAGCATCTGTTCTCTCTCGTGGTGTCCCATCTCGAGGGTGGTGTTGCCGACTCTCTTGTATGCCTTCCCCCTGTACTCATACGGTCGAAGCTGACCGTTGCCTACTGACACCGAGATCACGCTTTTGCCAGACGGCAAGTCAACACTCTCGATGGATGGCAAGACGGTTGGCTCGATGAAGGACAGCTCGGCTGACAGTTGCTCCAATGTCCTGTCAGACACGTCTTGCCCCGTGATGTCGCCGTTCGGTGCGACGCCGAACAGGACGCGTCCGCCGGACCCATTGAGCATTCCAGTCAGCGCTTTGCACGCGTCACTACGTTGGCCGGTCGTCCTCTTGAACTCGAGCGACGACGACTCGCGCTCAGCAACGATCTTCTCGAGTTCGCGGAGCGTCACCTTGCCTCCAGTTGAACTCATCTTCGCTTGGGTGGTCGCAAGAGGCTCGTAACATACTAGTCCGGCTACCTAGACAGACTGCAGTTGTCGATGGTCATCTCTTGGACACCCAGGCCATCGAAGCGAAACGCGAAGGGGCCCCTCGTGGCTGTTCTTTGGAGGCTCACACACTCGATCCGAAATGAACCCGGCAGTCGCTCTGTTCTGGTCTGCGTCTACTGGCTTCAGAAGCGTCGTGGCGCCTTGAGTTTGCACGTTCAAACTAGCCGTCCTCGTGCTCACTAAGCGCGTCGCCTGCCTGGCATCCGAGAGGTCTTGGTTGTCCGCCGGCAGGTCCACCCGGCCTAGCGGGGTGGACGCTTCCTTGTGGGCTACGGCCGCAGGAAGAAGATGCCCAGCGCGCCGCCCGCGACGATCAGGTAGATGGGGTGGACGTCGAAGCGCAGCGTCAGCACGAACGCGGCCAGGGCGATCAGCCACAGCGGCCAGTTGTTGAGCCACGTCGCCGGCGCCCCGAAGGCGCTGGGCGCGAACTGCCAGACGACGATCGCCAGGAGCGCGATGACGACGGGCCTCACCCCGCGGAGGAAGCCGCCGATCGCCGGCACGTCGCGGAACCGCAGGTAGGCGGTGAAGAGCAGGACGATCGCGACGATCGTCGGCGCGGTCAGGCCGATGAGGCTGACGGCGGCGCCGACCGGCCCGGCGATCTTGTAGCCGACGTAGCCGGCCATCTTCGTGGCGATGGGCCCGGGCAGCGCGTTGCCGAGGGCGAAGGCGTCGAGGAACTCCTCGGGCGTCAGCCAGCGGTTGATCTCGACGACCTCCTCCTGGATCAGGGGGATCATCGACGGTCCGCCGCCGAAGCCGAACAGCCCGACCTTCGTGAAGGACCACAGGAGCCTCAGCGTCTCGGCGAGCAAGGCTGCGGCTCCTCCCTCGCGGTGCCGACCGGCCCGGCGTCCGGCACCCTCAGTTCAGCCCGTCGCGGTCGAGGAGGGCCTCGGCCTCGGCGTCGCCGGGCAGGGCGTCGAAGCGGCTGCGCAGCACGGCCCGGCGCTCGGGCCAGCGCACGCTCTGCTGCTCGAGCGGCTCCGTGAGGACGAGGAGCAGCTCGAAGTGGCCGCGCGAGTGCGTGCTGCGCATGACGTGCATGTCGAGGTCCAGGGCGTCCTCGATGGCCGGGGGCACCGCCAGCACCGCCTCGCGGTCGCCCTTGAGCAGCGCCATGGCGACGTCCGAGCGCCGCCTGCCCTCGCCGAAGCTCACCCTCACGCCTCGCGGCAGCGCGTGCTTGAGCACGTGCGCCTGCACCTCGAGGGCGCGCCGCTCCGGTCCCGGTCGTTCTCGTCTGACGTCGTCGCCTGTGGTGTCCATCAGTACGCCTTCGCGAAGAGTACCTTGCGCGGGTAGCCGCTGGGCCTGCCGGTGTGGACGCATACGGTGCCCTCGGCGCTGGGGCCCTCGAAGGGGATGCAGCGCACGGTGGCCTTCGTCAGCTCCTGGATCTGCCTCTCGCTCTCCTCGTCGCCGCAGTGCGTCGCCCACACGAACCCGTGCTCGACCTTCTCGGCGAGCTCGTCGAGCGTCTCGGCGGTGTAGGTGTGGGCCTCCATGAACTCCTCGGCGCGCCGGTAGAGCGCGTCGTGGAACGCCTCGAGCCTGCCGGGCATGCCGGCGGCGACCTCGGCCAGCGGCACCTGGGCCTTCTCGCCCGTGAGCCTGTCCACGACCGTGGCCGCGCCGGCCTCGAGGTCGCGCAGACCGACCTCGACGCGGAACGGCACGCCCTTCTGCTCCCACTCGTTGAACTTGCGTCCGGGGCTCAGCTCCTCGCGGTCGTCGAGCTTCACGCTCACGCCGCGCTCCCTGAGCTCGGCGGCGAGGCGCCGCACGGCGTCCAGCACGCCCGCCTTGCCGGCGTCGTCGCCGGCCCGGTAGATGGGCAGCAGCACGACCTGGTGGGGGGCGAGGCGCGGCGGCATGATCAGGCCCTTGTCGTCGCCGTGCGCCATGATCAGCGCGCCGATGAAGCGCGTGGACAAGCCCCAGGAAGTCGTGTTCGCGTAGGCCTGCTGGTTGTTGACGTCGTTGAACGTGATGTCGAAGGCGCGCGCGAAGTTCTCGCCCATGAAGTGGCTGGTGCCCGACTGCAGCGCCCTGCCGTCCCGCATCATCGCCTCGATGGTGAGGGTCTTCTGCGCCCCGGCGAAGCGCTCGCGCGCGGTCTTCTCGCCCATCACCACCGGCAGCGCGCCGAACTCGCGCGCGAACCGGGCGTAGATGTCGATCATCTGCCTGGTCTCGGCCAGCGCCTCCTCGGCCGTGGCGTGGGCGGTGTGGCCCTCCTGCCAGAGGAACTCCGTCGTGCGCAGGAACGGACGCGTGCGCAGCTCCCAGCGCATGACGCTGCACCACTGGTTGTAGAGCAGCGGCAGGTCGCGGTAGCTCTTCACCCACTTGCTGTAAAGCACGCCGAACAGCGTCTCCGACGTGGGCCGGACGGCGTAGGGCTCCTCGAGCTCCTTGCCGCCGGCGTGGGTGACGACGGCCAGCTCGGGCGCGAAGCCCTCGACGTGCTCGGCCTCGCGCTCGAAGTAGCTCATGGGGATCAGCAGCGGGAAGTAGAGGTTCTCGTGCCCCGTCTCCTTGAACATCGCGTCGAGGTGACGCTGCACGTTCTCCCACAGCGCGTAGCCGTACGGCCTCAGCACGAAGCTGCCGCGCACGGGGCTCAGGTCGACGAGCTCGGCGCGGTAGACGATGTCGTTGTACCAGCCTGAGAAGTCGTCCTCTTGACGTGGCAATGCCGGCGTCTTCGACATGGCGCATCACGATACCAGCCGGCAGAGCCCTCCCGACGCACAACCGTCGCCCGGCCGGGCGGCGGGGCGCCCCGGGAAGCGAGCGCTGGCGCGACGACGGGCCTCTGCCGAGCGTGGCGGGCCGGGCGTCAGGTGACCAGCACGGGCGCGTCCAGCCGGGCCACGACGCGGTCAGTGACGCCGCCCGTCACCTGCTCGAGCCAGCGGCTGTACCTGTAGCTGCCCATGACCACGAGGTCGGCGCCCACGCGCTGCGCGGCGCGGACCAGGCCGGCGTCCACCGGCCCGCGCTCGGCGATCAGGTCGGCCTCCACGCCGAGGTCGCGCAGGAAGGCGCCGGCCCGGTTCAGCACCGCGTCGGCGGAGCGTCCGCGCTCGGCGACGTACGCCACGGCCGGCCTGCCGCCGTGCGCGAGGGCGAGGTACGCGACGGCGAACAGCGCGATGTCGGCGCGCTCCCTGCCGTCGTAGGCGAGCAGGGGCCTCGCGGCGACGACGGCGCCGCCGCGGGCCAGCAGCAGCGGACGCGGGCAGCGGTGCAGGAGGGTCCGCACCCAGCCGGTCGGACGCCCCCGCGGGCGCGCCGCGACGACGACGTCGGCGTACGCGGCCCGCGTGAGGATCGCCTGCACGGGCTCGCGCTCCGACATCGCGATCTGCCCCTTCACGCCGGCGGCGGCGCAGCGCCCCTCGAACTCCTCCCTCACCGCGGCGGCGGCCGCGTCGCGCGGGTCGGCGCCTAGGTAGAGGGCGAGCAGGCGGGCGCCCTCGCGGGCGGCCAGGTCGAGGGCCGGACCCAGGGCCGCGTCGCCGTCGCCCCGCTCCATGACCACGAGCACGGCCTCGACGAGGTGCGCCAGCTCCCGCTTGACATCGCGCCCCTGGCGCACCGCCGACCGCAGCCTCTCGACCTCGGCCCGCAGGTCGAAGCCGGTGCGGAACCCCTCGGCGAGCTGCGGTCCCTCGAGGCTCCAGCCGAACTCCCTCTCGAGGCGAGCGCGGTGGTCCGACAGGAACAGGTAGAGGTCGGTGACCGTGCGTCCCTCGAAGCGGGCCAGGAGGTCGTGCTCGACGATCGCCTCGGCGACGGGCAGGTAGACGGTGTCGTACCAGTGCGCGACCGCCTCCTCCCACGAGACCGGCCGCTGCTCGTCGATGCCCATGAAGTAGCGGTGCACGCTGATGTGCTCGAGCAGCGACGGGTAGCGCAGCGGCTCGGTCAGGCGCAGGTCGGCGCCGGGCCTGAGCTGGTCGATGCCCGTCTCCTCGAGGAACGCGGCGTAGCTCCCGGCCAGGGCTATCGCCTCGGCGTCGGCGTCGGGCCCGAGCGGCACGCGGCTGTAGACCGGGGTGACGTAGGCGTTGATCGTCCTGGCACCCAGTTGACGCGCGACCGAGACGCGGTGGTTGCCGTCCTTGACGAAGTAGGCGTCGCCGATGCGGTAGAGCTCCACGGGCGGCACGCCCTCCATGCCGGTCATCGCCAGGCGCACGCCCACCCACCGGCCCTTGTCCTCGTCGACGAGGGGCAGGAACTCGCGCGTGAAGTCCTGGTAGCGCCCGACCGAGCCGACTATGGCGTCGAGCGGCACGTCCTGGAGCGTCGCGCCGGAGCCCTCGACGGCGTGGAGGCGGCGCCTCACCTCGTCGTAGGGCAGGAGCTGGGCGTCGGACGTGCCGAGGAGCTTGGCCACCACGGACCGCAGAGCCGCGCGGCGCCTGGCGCGCTGGAAGTCGGATGCCGCGGAGGCGCGCGTCTCGGTACCGTCCGCCATGCCCACCATGGTCTCACGAGGGACGCCGCCCGTGCTCGCGGGGCGTTAGCTTGCTCCATGGCGCCGCCGCGGCGCCCGGAGGAACATGCGCGTAGAGGTCTTCTCCGACATCGCCTGCCCCTGGTGCTACATCGGCAAGACGCGCTTCGAGCGGGCGCTCGAGCGCTACGAGCACGCCGGCGAGGTGGAGGTCGTGTGGCGGTCGTTCCAGCTCACGCCCGACGCCCCCGTCTCCGACCCCGGCCTCACGGTCGACCACCTGGCGGAGAAGTACGGCGTCTCGCGCGACGGGGCGCTGGCGATGATGGAGAGGGCGACCAGGGAGGCCGCCTCCGAGGGCCTGGAGTTCCACCTCGACGTCGCCCTGACCGCGAACACGTTCGACGCCCACCGCGTGACCCACCTCGCCGCCGCGCGGGGCCTGGTCCGCGAGGTCATGGAGCGACTCATGCGCGCCTACCAGTCCGAGGGCGCGAACGTCGCCGACCGCGAGACGCTCGTGCGCCTCGCCGCCGAGGCCGGCCTGCCGGCGGACGACGTGCGCGACGCGCTCGCGTCGGGCGCCTACGCCGACGCGGTGCTCGCCGACCTCGACCTCGCCCGCCGCTACGGCGTCACCGGCGTGCCGTTCTTCGTCTTCGACGCCTCCGCCGCCGTCTCCGGCGCCCAGCCCACCGAGCTGTTCCTCGCCGCGCTGCGGCAGCTCGGCCCGCAGCGCCGGCCGCCGCGAGTCGTCGCGGACGCGGAGGACGCCGCCTGCGGGCCGGAAGGCTGCTGAACGCCGCAGCGGCGGCCAGCCGGGGCCCTCTGCTATACTCCGGCCGACATGGCGCTGCGGATGATGCACTCCAGCCCCGTGACGGGCTGAGCCGACGCTCAGCACCGCGCGGGGCGCCGTGCTCACAGCCGGCGCCCTTCTTCTTGTCGCGAGGAGGGCGCGGCCCGCTCAGCTAAGGAGCCGCATGGTGGACGAAGGCACGCCCCAGAACCGCATCGTGCTCGACAGGCCCGAGGACCTCACGGTCGCCGCCCCGGGCGAGCAGGACGAGCCGGAGAGCGTCCCGGAGCCGGAGCCCGAGGCCCGGGCGCTGGAGCGCGGCACCTACTACGCGACCACGCCGATCTTCTACGTCAACGCCGCGCCGCACCTGGGGCACGCCTACACGACGATCCTCGTCGACGTCGTCACGCGCTTCCACCGCCTCAAGGGCGACGACACGTTCTTCCTGACGGGCACCGACGAGCACGGCGAGAACATCCAGAAGGCGGCGGCCGCGCACGGCAGGACACCGCAGGAGTACGCCGACGACGTCTCGGCCCAGTTCCGCTCCACCTGGGACCGTCTGGGCGTGCGCTACGACGACTTCATCCGCACCACGGAGGAGCGCCACAAGCGCGTCGTCCTCGACGTGCTGCAGAAGGTCTACGACGCCGGCGACATCGTCTTCGGCGAGTACTCGGGCCTCTACTGCGTGAGGTGCGAGCGCTTCTACACCGAGAAGGAGCTCGTCGACGGCAAGTGCCCGCAGCACGAGATCGAGCCGGAGGAGCGCACCGAGGCGAACTACTTCTTCAGGATGGAGAAGTACCGCGAGTGGTGGCGCGAGACGCTGACCGCGAACCCCGACCTCATCCGCCCCGAGCGCTACCGCAACGAGGTCCTGGCGATGCTGCGCGAGCCGGTGGGGGACCTGTCGATAAGCCGTCCGCGCAGCCGCGTGCCCTGGGGCATCCCGCTGCCGTGGGACCAGGACCACGTGGCATACGTGTGGTTCGACGCGCTCATCAACTACTACTCGGCGCTGGTGTCGCGCGGCACGGTGGAGCGCTACTGGCCGCACGTCGAGCACTTCATCGCCAAGGACATCCTCAAGCCGCACGGCCTGTTCTGGCCGATCATGCTCAAGGCCGCCGGCATCCCGCTCTACAAGCACCTGAACGTCCACGGCTACTGGCTCAACGACGAGCGCAAGATGAGCAAGTCGCTGGGCAACGTCGTCAGGCCCCTGGAGATGGTGAGGCGCTACGGCAACGACGCCTTCCGCTACTTCCTCCTGCGCGACATGACGTTCGGGCTCGACGCCAGCTTCTCCGAGGTCGCGATCGCCGAGCGCATCAACTCCGACCTCGCCAACGACCTCGGCAACCTGCTCAACCG
Organism: Trueperaceae bacterium; assembly: GCA_036381035.1. NCBI lineage: Bacteria > Thermotogati > Deinococcota > Deinococci > Trueperales > Trueperaceae > Trueperaceae bacterium. Next base: position 151,265 of record DASVDQ010000021.1, read on the forward strand.
CACGCTCGGCATGCTGCAGCGCTACCGGGACGGCGTCGTGCCGCCGGCGCACGACATGGAGCCCGTCGACGTCGAGCTCAGGCAGGCCTTCACCGACCTGCCGGCCAAGGTCACGCGCCAGTTCGACGAGCTGCAGTTCGACAGGGCCGTCGAGTCGGTGATGGAGGCGGTGCGCAAGGCGAACAAGTACATCGCCGACGTCAAGCCGTGGGAGCTGGCGCGCGACGAGTCGCTCTCCCAGCGCCTCGACACGGTGCTGAACACGCTCCTCGAGGCGCTTCGGGTCGCCAGCATCCTCCTCGACCCCATCATCCCGGCCAAGGCCCACGAGCTGCGCAAGCAGATCGGGATACGCAACGCGCCGTTCGACCTCTCGAACGCCGCCCAGTGGGGCCTCATCCCCGTCGGCACGCACACGGCGCCGGGCGAGCCGCTGTTCCCCAAGGTGGACCTCGAGGCGCTGCAGCGCGAGATCGAGG